>JAICKM010000363.1 GCA_025927935.1 Chloroflexia bacterium
AGGCGAGCGGATCGTCGGGCATGACGTTGTAGAGGTAGCGATAGTACGCCTCGCGCGCATAGTCGGCTTCCGTGATCGTGCGCCGGGCCGCCGTTTCGTCCAGCCCCTCCCGCTGCTGCACATGCCGCAGGCGGGCAGTGAAGTCAGCGACTACCCGTAGGTTGAAGACATTCGGGTGCTGGAGCAGAGTCAGGTTCGCGCCCCGGCCCACGATAATGACCTTACCCTGCCGCGCCAGTTCGTCCAGCACTTCGTTCACTGCCGTTACATACTTCTCCGAGCGCTCTTTGTAGACCCGCAGGTCCTGGAAGGTCGGGCGCTGCTCGTAAACCCGCTCGATCTTGGCCAGGTCCATGCCGCTACGCTCCGCGGCCATGCCCAACAACTCGTTGTCGATCACCCGGAAGCCGAAGCGCCCGGCGAGCATCTGCGCCAGCTCGGTCCCGCCCGCGCCGTACTGGCGCGAGATCGTGAGGGCATTCACCTCGACGGCCATCGGACGCGGTACCGCAACGGGGGGTACCTGCGTATTCATTACCGGCCTCCTTGCAGCGCATCCAGCGCCAGGTTCAACTTCAACACATTGACGCGCGGCTCGCCCAGGAAACCTAGGTCGCGTCCTTCGGTGTACTGGTCCACGAGTTGCCGAACCTGCGACTCGGGCAGGTTGCGGGCTTTGGCGACGCGCGGCACCTGCAAGTGCGCCGACGCCGGGGTGATATGCGGGTCCAACCCGCTGCCCGAGGCCGTCGCCAGGTCCACCGGCACCGGCCCGCTGATGCCCTCCGTGGCGCGGATGGTGTCCGCCGCCTGCACGGTGTTGGTCAGCACAAGTTTGGCATTGGTCGGCCCAAGGTTCGAGCCGCCGGAGACGCCGGGCACATTATCCACGTTCGGGTCGAACACCCCGCCCGCCGAGGGCCGCCCGTAGAAGTACCTCGTGTCGGTGAACACCTGCCCCAGCAGCGCCGAGCCGACCACCTGACCGTTCTTTCCAGTGACCAGGCTGCCGTTCGCCTGCGCCGGGAAGGCCACCTGGGCGATCCCCGTCACCACGAGCGGATAGATCACCCCGGTGAGCACCGTCAGGAAGAGCACCATCCCCAGGCCGAGCAAAAGCTGGCGGCCCACGTGCAGCCCGTCCTCGACCTCGACGGCTTCCAGGGCCGCCGGTGCCTGGGCCGACCCGCCGTCTGGACTGCGCCCATTGCCGGTGATCAGTCCGGCCGGGGCCACTTCCTTGGTAATCATGGTCTCTTAACTCCCCAAGCCGACCAGGTTCATGATGATATCGATCAGCTTGATGCCGATGAAGGGGGCCAGGAGGCCACCCACTCCATAGATCAGGATGTTGCGGCGCAGGATGTCCGCCGCCGGGACGGCCTGGTAGGCCACGCCCCGCAGCGACAGCGGAATCAGCGCGATGATGATCAGCGCATTGAAGATGATCGCGCTCAGGATCGCCGTGCCGCTGTTCAAGCCCATAATATTCAGGATCCCCAGTTCGGGGTAGGTTACCGCGAACGCCGCCGGGATGATCGCGAAGTACTTCGCCACGTCGTTGGCGATGCTGAAGGTGGTCAACGCGCCGCGCGTCATCAGTAACTGCTTGCCGATATACACGATGTCCAGTAACTTGGTCGGGTCGCTGTCGAGGTCGACCATATTGCCGGCCTCCTTCGCCGCCGCCGTGCCGCTGTTCATAGCCACCGCCACGTCGGCCTGCGCCAGGGCCGGGGCGTCGTTGGTGCCGTCGCCGGTCATTGCCACCAACCGGTCCTGGGCTTGCTGCTCGCGAATGATGCGGATCTTATCCTCCGGCTTGGCCTGGGCGACGAAATCGTCCACGCCGGCCTCGCGGGCGATGCTGGCCGCGGTCAGCGGGTTGTCGCCGGTGATCATCACGGTGCGGATGCCGATGCGCCGCAGATCCTCAAATCGTTCGCGGATGCCGGGCTTCACCGTGTCCTTCAGATAGACGATGCCCAGGATCTCGCCGTCGGCGGCGACCGCCAGCGGCGTGCCACCTTCACTACCGACGAAATCGGCGATCTCCAGGAGATCGGTGGGGACATGGCTCGCCTGCCGGGCCACGGAGTCCACGGCCCCTTTAATGATCTGCGCGCGCCCCCGGTTGACCCCGCTGATGCGCGTCTCGGCGGTGAACGGGATTGACTCCACATCCGGCCCGCGCCACTCCGGCAGCGCAGTGTAACCCATGCGCTCCGCCAGTGCCACGATCGACTTGCCCTCCGGGGTATCGTCGGCGACCGAGGCCAGCAGGGCGGCCTGCGCCAGTTCGTCCGGGGTGTGGCCCTGCACGGGAATAAACTCGCTCGCCATGCGGTTGCCGAAAGTGATTGTTCCAGTCTTGTCCAGCAGCAGCACGTCAATATCGCCCGCAGCCTCGACCGCGCGCCCGCTCATCGCCAGCACGTTGCGCTGCACCAGCCGGTCCATGCCCGCGATGCCGATGGCCGACAGCAGCGCGCCGATGGTCGTCGGGATCAGCGTGACCAGCAGCGCCACCAGGACGATCACCGACACGAGCGTGTTGGAGTACGCGGCGAAGGGACCCAGGGTCACGACGACGATCAAGAAGATGATGGTCAGGCCCACCAGCAGGATGTTCAGGGCGATCTCATTGGGCGTCTTCTGCCGGGCCGCACCCTCGACCAGGGCGATCATGCGGTCCAGGAAGGTCTGGCCCGGCTCGGCGGTGATGCGCAGGACGAGCGAGTCGCTGATGATTGTGGTGCCACCGGTCACGCTCGACGAGATATCGGTGCCCGGCTCCTTGACTACCGGCGCCGATTCTCCGGTGATCGCCGCCTCGTTGACATAGGCCACACCTTCGAGAACCTCGCCGTCGCTGGGGATCAGGTCGCCGGCTTCGACCAGCACCAGGTCGCCCTTGTGCAGCACCGCGGCGGGGATGATCTCGTACAGGCGGCTGCGGGCGTCGGTGAGCCGCTTGGCCTGGGCGCCGACCTTGGTCTTGCGCAGGGTATCGGCCTGCGCCTTGCCGCGCCCCTCGGCCAGGGCCTCGGCAAAGTTGGCGAAGATCACCGTCAGCCAGAGGAAGACGATGATCAGGGCGCTGACGACGATCCGTTTTATATCAGCGCCGCCATCGGCAATTAGCTTGACCAGCATGATCGTCGTCAGCACACTGCCGACCTCGACTACGAACATAACCGGGTTGAGCACCAGGGTGCGCGGATCCAGCTTCTTGACGCTGTCGCGCAGGGCCGGTCCCATCAGTTCCGGGGTAAACAGGCTCCGAGGCCCTTTGGCCCGCCGGACACCCTCCGGGTGTGGCGCGGCGGTGGGCGTCTGCCCCGGCGCCATTGTTTCCACATTAGTTGCCATCGCGCAAGTACCTCGCAATCCGGCCTAGTTAATCGTGCCGGCCAGCATCTGGATGTGCTCGACAATCGGACCCAGGGCGTAGACCGGGAAGTAGGTCAGAGCGCCCACGATCAGGATCACGCCGACCAGCAGCCCGACGAAGAGCGGGGTATGGGTCGGGAACGTGCCCGCCGTGACCGCGACCCGCTTCTTGGCCGCCAGCGACCCGGCCAGGGCCATCATCGGCACGATGAAGGCAAAGCGCCCGACGATCATCGCCAGGCCGATGGTCAGGTTGTAGAACGGCGTGTTGGCGTTCAGCCCCGCGAAAGCCGAGCCGTTGTTGCCGGTGCCCGACGTGTACGCGTACAGGATCTCGGTCAGCCCGTGCGGCCCGCCGTTGTTCAACGAATTCAGCGCCCCTGGCCAGAGCATCGCCAGGGCGGTGAAGCCCAGGATCGACAGCGGCAACACCAGGATCGCCAGGGTGACCATTTTCATATCGTGACTAGCGATCTTCTTGCCCAGGTATTCGGGCGTGCGCCCGACCATCAGCCCCGCGATGAACACCGCCAGCATAGCCCAGATCAGCATGCCGTAGAGGCCCGAGCCGACCCCACCGAAGATAATCTCGCCCAGGGCGATGTTGGTCAGCGGCACCAGGCCGCCGAGCGCCGTGAAGCTATCGTGCATGCCGGTTACGCCCCCGTTGGATGCATCCGTGGTAATGGTCGCGTAGAGGGCTGAGGTGTAGATGCCGAAGCGTACTTCCTTGCCCTCCATGTTGCCTCCGGCCTGCAACGCACTCGCCGCCTGGTTCAGCCCGGCGTGTTGCGTGAGCAGGGTGTTGCCCGCCTGCTCGGCCCAGGCGGCGACCACGAAGCCCGCCAGGAAGAGGATGACCATGGCTATCCAGAGCGCCCAGCCCTGGCGCCGATCGCCCACCAGGCGCCCGAAAGTGTAGGTCAGGGCGCCGCCGATAGAGAAGATGGAGAGCATCTGGATGAAGTTGGTGATGCCGTTCGGATTCTCGAACGGATGGGCGCTGTTCGCGTTGAGCGTGCCGCCGCCGTTGGTACCCAACTGTTTGATGGCTTCCTCGGACGCGTCCGGCCCGCCGACGATGGTTTGCACGCCGCCCTGGAGAGTATGCACGGTCTGGTAGCCGTTGAAATTCTGGATAGCACCCTGCGACACGTAGACCAGGGCGATGATCAGCGACAGCGGCAAGAGGATATAAAGGGTGCAGCGCACCAGGTCGACCCAAAAGTTGCCCAGGGCGCGTGTCTCGCGGCGGGCAAAGCCCCGGCTGAGCGCGATCGCCAGGCAGATGCCGGTGGCCGCGGAAGTGAAGTTATGCACGGCCAGCCCGGCCATGTTGGTCAGGTAGCTGACGGTGATCTCCGGCACGTAGCTCTGCCAGTTGGTATTCGTGGTGAACGACGTGGCGGTATTGAAGGACAGGTCGGGGCTGGCCGGCCCGAAACCCTGCGGGTTGAGCGGCAGCCACTGCTGCACGCGCAAGTGCGCATAGGTGAGCAGCAAGCCGATAATGCTGAAGCCAAGCATAGCCGACGTATAGGTCAGCCAGGTCTGCTCACGCGCCGGGTTGATGCGCAAGAGCCGATAGATCCCGCTCTCGACGGGGACCAGCACCGGCGACAGGAAGGTGCGCTCGCCCGTGAAGACCCGCGCTATATAGGCGCCCAGGTAGCGCGTAATCACGGCCAGCAAGATCATGAAAAGGACGACCTGCGCGAGGGCAGGGATGAGGGTTTCCATCGACATACCTCACAACCGGTTGGCGGCCGGGCTAGAAGCGCTCGGCCCGGACCAGCACATACGCCAGGTAGACCAGCAGCGCGAGGGCGACCAGGCCCCAGAGCAGATAGTCCCAATGCGCGAGCAATGTGTCCATCTATTTGGCCCTTCCCAGCGCGGCACATGCCTGAACAAAAGCCCACAGCAGGCCAAAAGCAACTATCGTAATTGCGATATAGAGTAGATCATCCATGACGGCCCTCCTTGGGCGCCCGCAACCACCTATCCGCCTGGGGCCTCCTTGGAGGCCGACTCCAGCGCGGCGCGCCCAGCCAGGGCTTCGACAATTAAGCGCTTGAGCGCGTCTATGGGAAACGGCTTGGGCAAGAACGCCTGGGGGCGAAGCTCGGCCACCCGGCGCGAGGCCGGCGCGCCTGCCGACATCATGATCGTGGGCAGGCTCGCACAGGTAATCCCCTGACTGGTGAGCCGGCGCAACACGCCCCAGCCGGTGCCGTCCGGCAGGTTATTGTCCAGGACCAGCACGTCGGGCTGCTCTTGCAGCACCGCCTGAACGGCGCTGGCCTCGGTACCCGCCGTCGCGACGCGGTAGCCGATCTGCTCCAGCGTGCGCGCGAGCACCAACTGTAGCTGCGGTTCGTCTTCGACCAAGAGAATCTTCGCTGGTTCCATCTGTCGCCCTCCCGCGCTGCCTGTCACTGGGCGCCGTCTCCCGCGCCCGTATCAGTATAGGTCAGGAGCCATAAAGGCCAGATAAGGGAGCAGGCCGAAAGCATAAGTCTTTTATAAGTGCCGGTTCTGCGGGGTATAAGAAACCTATAAAGACCGGCCCGCGGCGGCGGTGGCTCCGGTACAATGGAGGTGTAAACAGGGCGAGCCACCGCGGGCCGGCCCCCACGCTCCCCGTTTCATCATGGACGATGGCGATGACAGGTCAGGGATACGAGTCACAGGATAGCAAGCAGCTGAGCCGGCAGCCCGGCAACCGGGTCGCGCGCCGGGTCCGAGCGACCCCGCCCGCCCCCCGGCCCGGCGCGCGCTTCCTCGATGCGGTGGCGGCAGCGCAGCGGGCCGGCACCGGGTGGACGAGGGTGCTGCGCTATGGGGGTACGGTAGTCGCGCTGGCCGCGGTCACCGCGGCCCTCTGGCCGGTCCGCGAAGAGATCGGTCTGCTCAACATCGGCCTGGTCTTCCTGATTGCCGTCATCGGGGCGACGGTATTCGCGGGGAGGTGGGCAGGCATCCTGGCCTCCGTCCTCGGGTTCGCCCTCTTCGACTTCTTCCTCGTCCCGCCGTATCTGACCTTCGCAATTGGCGACCTGCGCAATATCCTGGCGCTGTTTGTCTTCCTGGGCTTATCGACGCTGACCAGCCAGCTGATCGCGGGGGCGCGGGAGCAGGCCGCGCAGGCGCAGCAACGCGCCGCCGATGTTTCCCAGCTCTACGAACTGAGCCAGGCGATCACGACGGCGGAGCGACTCGACCAGGTGTTGCCGGCCATTGCCCAGAAGGTCCTGGCGGTCTTTGCCGCGCAGGCGTGCTGGATTCTGCTGCCGGGACCACACGAGCAACTCCAGGTGGCGGCGCAGGCACCGGCGCCCGCCCGCCCGCTGACGCGCGACGAGGCGTTGCTGGCCGAGCGCGCCTACTGGTATGGCAATGAGGTTGGGCTGCGCGGCGCACTGACCCTGGACCGCCCCTTCGTCGGCCCCCCGGCCGCGAGCCGGGCCGCCTTTGTGCCGCTGCGAGCCGGCGGCCACACCATCGGCGTCCTGGTCGTCGCCGACAAGCGCAACCACCAGCCCCTCACGCCGGCGGAGCGGACGGTCCTCGCGACCTTCGCGGATCAGGCCGCTGTGGCCCTGGAGCGGCTGCGGCTGCTGCGCGACGCCCAACGGGCCGAGGTGCTGACGCGCACCGACG
>JAICKM010000578.1 GCA_025927935.1 Chloroflexia bacterium
AGCGCCCGGCAAGGTAAGGACAAAGCAGTGGGCGAGACAGGGCAAGACTCGGATAGTTATGGGATCGAGGATCTCGAGTACGCCAGGGCCGCGCCCGGCAAGACCGCCCGGTGGGGCGAGTTGCTGCTGGGCCTATGCCTGCTGCTGATCGTGGCCGGCGTGGCGGGATCGAACTGGTGGCAAGGGGAAACCCAGCACGTGGCCGACCGGGCGGGCGACCGGGCGGCCACAGCGCAGCAGTGGGACGAGGCGCGCACCCAGTTCCTGGCGGCGGGCGCCTATTCCAATGCCCCAAACCGCGCGGCCCAGGCGGCCGCGAAAATCGCCGAGCGCGACAAGCAGTACGCCCTGGCCCTGACCGCCCTGGCGAAACACGACGGGATCGGGGCGCTGCGCGCGGTGGACGCCGTTGATGAGATCGAGCCGGGGTATGGCGCCACGGCGCAACTCCGATCCGAGGCCCAGGGCCAGATCTACCGCAGTGCGGTGGAAGGCATGGTCGCGCAACGTCCGCAGGCCAGCCCGCCCGGCCTGTACTACCGCACGGCGGACGATTGGGTCTGGCTGACGGGCAGCGATGCCGCCAGTTCGCTGCATAACTACGGCAACGGCGAGTACATTGTCTACGATGTGCCGGTGGCGGCAGGCGGAGAGCCGCCCGCGCCAGCGGCGAGCCTTACCACGAGCAGCACGCCCGGCCCCGCGCCGCGCCGTCGGCTGATGGCGGCGCACTTCGGCACCGGATCGCCGGTCTTCACGCCGCTTGCCTTGAACCCGGCGGCGCGCGTTTTTTGGGGCGCGGCGGGCGGCTGGAGCTATGCGTCCGGCTGCCGAGAATCCATACCGCCACAGTCGCGCAGCTATTATTGCGTGGACGGCATGGTCTATAATGCGGCGGGCAGCCCCATTACCACGACCGTCAAGCTGCCGGGTCCCAACTGGATCGTCGTGGACCTGGCGCCCGACGGCAGCAAAATGCTTGTGGCCGATACCAGCGCCGATACCAGTGCCGAGCCGCACGCCAGCCTCTATGTGTCGGCGTCCGACGGCAGCCACCCGCAGTTACTGTATCAGGGCGCAAGCTGGATCGAGCGCGCCGCTTTCAGCCCGAACGGTCGCTACGTCGTGGCGACCCTCGCCAGCGCCGGCGGCGCGCAGGCAATGAGCTACAAAGCCGTACTGCTCGATCTATCGGGTGAGCTTGGGCCGCAGACCATCGACATGGCAAACTACGCCGGCACGGACACCTCGGCGGGCATGGATTTCGTGCTGCTGGCGGGCGCCGCGTCGGGTAAAGTTGCCATCGCGCAGTACGGCGCCGGGCAAACCTTGATCAAGATCCTTGACCTGACGAGTGCGCCGCAGGTAGTCCAGCCGCTCACGAGCACCCGGCTGCTCCTCGCGCCGATGATGGTCACGCGCATGGAAGACGGCGCGCTGCTGGTGTGTGGCCGGGTGCAGAACGTGTCGATCACGCTGGATCCCCTGAACACGAACATCGGCCAGTGCGTGCTGCTCGACAGCACTGGGCGGGAAACGACGTTCGATCTGCCGGTGATCACCCGCTATGGGATCGGTTATGCTTGGCCCCGCCAGGGCGCGCTGCTCTACCCGATTGCCGTGCCGCAAGGGGGGGCCGCGGGCTTGTCCGTGTTGCGTATCGCCCCCACACCGCCCGGCGCCGTCTCACCGGCGCCCGCGGTTATCTTGCAGCTTCCGCTCGGCGCGGGAGAACCGTTGAACCTGGTGGCCGGGCAGAGCCTGCTGGCCTATGCCCGGCAAGGCCAATTGCACGTGCGTACCTACGACGGCAGCTTCGATTTGCCGTTGGAACAGGGCATTGATACGCTGTACGATGTGCGCGGCGAGGCGAGTATCACCATGCTTTTCTAGCCGCCTGGCCCAATAGACCCTGGCCGCATCCGCCTTTCGGCGTAGCCTCATCCGGGCCGAAAAGGTGGGTCCCTATACTCCCTCTTTCCGATACCTGGCAGCGCAGATGGTGTTATAATAACACCATCTGCTATATGCAGTGTAATCGCGGGATGTGTGCATCCCTCGGAAAGGTAAGTACAAGCAAGCATGTTCACCGATATCTACGTAACCATCCAGGGCAGCCATGTGCTCCAAGAGCGCTGGCACCAGGAAGCCGCTCAGCACCACGTCGGGTGGCTCGCTGCTCTCCTGCGCCGGGCGCCCGCGAGCAAGTAGGCGCACGACCAATCATATAGATTTCTATTGGCGGGCCAGGTCACCAGACCTGGCCCGTCGCGCTGTCAGGGGCCTTTCGGCGCCGCCGACCTAGTGAATGGAGAACTGCTCTAATTCCAGATAGGGCCGGACCGCCTGGCCCACCGGGTCGTCCGCGAAATGGTCCTGCATGGCGCCGTTTTGGAGCACGTTGTCCAGGGCGGCCATGATCATCGACTGGTCAAGCACCAGATAGCGATGGCCGATGCTGCCTGTCGTCGGGTTAACGGCGTCGAAGAAGCCATACGGCCCGTAGACGCCGGGATAGAGCCGGCGCAGGTTGGCGATATTGGTAAGCGCCTGCTGCGGCAGGACCTGCAAGGCCAGGAACGAGGCGTGCGGCGTGACGGCATACTGCTGGTAGGCGCAGCAGTTCGCGTTGGAGGCCAGCGCATTCGGATACGGAGGGCCGACCGCGCCGAAGGCGTCATACCCGCCGGTGTCGTCGGGCGTGCTCGACGGCGAGAGCCCCCAGACAGGATAGTGCAGGCCCTCCAGGGGCCAGGCCACCTCCATCTGGGCGTAGCGCACGTCGTTCAGGCCGAAGCTATGCGGACCCCAGGTGGTCTCCGGCACGACGAGACTGGGCATGAGGCCCTCGAACTCGCTGCCGCCCCAGCTTGGCACAAACTCGATGTTGCCGAAGCTGGTGGTCCCGGTATACACGTAATGGCCCTCGAAGATCGTGAACGGGTGGCCCGACTGCGGGTCGTTGTAGGTTTTGTAATAGCCATGAGGAGGGTACTGGCCCTGCCAGTCGAAGTTGGCTGTGTCCATGGCGCAGCCCGTGACCGGCGGCGGCGGGGTGGTCGAGGGCAGCGTGCGCCAGGTGCGCCACCAGACATCGCCCGGCATGGTATGCGTGCCGATACCCATGTAGGCGGCGATACGCGTCTCGGTGTTGAGTAGACCGTAGTGGAACCCGGCCGGGCCCTGGTTAATCAGGTAGCCGCCGTACATCTGCCCGGCGGTGATATCGGTACACTGATTGCCGGCATCGTAGAAGAGGCCGTAGTCCATGGCGTTAAGCAAGGTGGTGACGCGGGTCACCAGGGCCCGGCACTCCTGGCATTGGGTTTCGCTCAGCGCTTGCCGCGCGACCACCAGGCCCGCGCCGTACCAGCCGTTGTCCACTGTGGAGATGAGCTGGCCGGTGATATCGCTGTTTTCGCAGTCGGTTCCGCCCGGCCCGGTCAGACAGTGGCCGGTGGACGTGTCGTACCAGCTCAGCAGGAAGCCTTGGTACTTGCGCAGCCGCTCGATGGTGGTGATGGCCCGGCTCAGCCGGTCCAGCGCCTCGTGGCGGTTGATCAGGTGCATGTCCTGGGCCGCGACGATGCTCCACAGGTAGAGGCCGATATTGGTCGGCGAGGTGTAGTTGCCCTGGGCGGGCGCGCCGTTGAAGCCGATGTTGTCGCGCGGCAGGTTCGTATTCGGGTCGATGTCGGCGTTGTAGCCGTAGAACTTCCAGGTGTCGCGGGCGATCGCTTCGAGCGTGCGCCGTTGCTCGGGGGTGAGGGTTTGGTGCTGTGGCGCCACCTGCACCGGCGGCGCCGTCTGCGCCTGGGTGGTGCCGGGTAGCGCCAGGACGAGTAGGATAAGTGCCAATATGGCGGCGGGTAGAAGCGCGATCATGCGACGTTGCATCGGGAGACCTCCTTGCTGGATCCGGTGAATCACTGGCCGTCGATCTCGTGGCACCGGGCCCGTGGGCAGGGTCCGGCGCCCGGCGCCCGGCTGACGACTTCAGCAGATCATAGGCCACCGGTCTGTGCGGTGGTGCCGCCCGGCACCGGACGCGCAAATCTCGTGTTAGAATCGTGTCCGTTGCAGCGCCAATTTCAGTGGACAGTTACGACGCGATATGGTATACTAACAGACTGGGGCGCGGTTCCGCGAGATCGGAATCTGCCCTTTGGGATACGCGTGGGTTGGCGGCCGGCGGCCCAGCCATCGGGCCGGGCGGACCGCCTATTGGGAACAGGTTATTCGTTTAGTCGGGGGTGTTTTGCGTGTTCAATATTCAATTACCGCAGATTGAGCGGGTCCGCAGCGAGGACAACTACGCGCTCTATCGTGTGGATCCGCTGGAGCCGGGCTGGGGCTACACGCTGGGATCGGCGCTGCGGCGCATTTTGCTGTCGTCGTTGCAGGGAACGGCCGTCACGGCCATCCGGCTCGATCCGCTCAACGAAGATATGTCGGGCGTCGAAGGGGTGCAGGAAGACCTGCTCGATATTATTCTGAATGTGAAGCAGTTGCGGCTGCGCGCCGAGGCCGAAGTGCCGGAAACGGGCCAGATCATCGGGCTGCGCGACCTCAGCGAGCGCAACGGCGACACGACGCTGACGGCGGCGGACCTGGCCCTGCCGGACGGTGTTGAGGTGCTCAATCCCGACCAGGTGCTGGCGACGCTGGCGACCC
>JAICKM010000655.1 GCA_025927935.1 Chloroflexia bacterium
GCTCTACCCGCTGCGCCGCACCCGGCCTAAGGGCGACCCCGACCCTGGCTGGCAGCGTATTAGCTGGGAGGAAGCCCTCGCGGTGACCGCGGACCGGCTCCAGGCCCTCGCCGCCGCGCATGGCCCGGAGAGCGTCGTGTTCAGCATGGTCTCACCGTCCACCTCGGCGGCCGACGACTCCGCCGTCTGGATTCAGCGCCTGATGAACGCGTTCGGCAGTCCCAACCTCTGCTTCTCGATGGAGCTATGCGGGTGGGGGCGGTTGCTGGCGCCGCAGTATACCTTCGGGGCCAGTGTGCCCGGCCACTACATGCCCGACCTGGAGCAGGCCGGCTGCATCCTGTTCTGGGGCTACAATCCGAACGTGGCCCGGCTCGCCCACGCGGTGGCTACCACGACCGCCCTGCGCCGCGGCGCTCGCCTGATTGTCGTCGACCCCCGGCGCGCCGGGCTTGCCACCAAGGCCGATCTCTGGCTGCGCGTGCGCCCCGGCACCGACGCCGCGCTGGCCCTCAGCATCGCCCACGTCATGATCGAGCGGGGCTGGTATGATCGCGACTTCGTGCGCGACTGGACGAACGGGCCCCTGCTCGTGCGGGCCGACAACGGGCGGCTGCTGCGGGAAGCCGACCTCGCGGCCACGGGCAGCGAGCAGCGCTACCTGGCCTGGAACGAGGTCACAGTGGCTCCCATCCCGTATGATCCCCTCACCGGCCGCTACCGGGGCGACCACCCGGCCCTGGCGCTCCGCGGCGAGTTCGCGCTGGACACCTTGCAGGGCCGGGTCGTGTGTCGCCCCGTGTTCGACCACGTGGCCGAGCGCTGCGCGCAGTATGAGCCGGAGCGGGCGGCGGCGATCTGCGGCGTCGAGGGCCCGCAGATCGAAGCGGCGGCGCACCTGCTCTGGCACGCGCGCCCCGTGGCCTACTACGCCTGGAGCGGCGTCGAGATGCAAACGAACTCCACCCAGATCGCGCGCGCCCTGGGCCAGCTTTACACGCTGACCGGCAGCCTCGACGCCCCGGGCGGCAATGTGCTGTTCCCGGCCGTGCCCGCCGCGCCGGCCGCCGGCCTGGATCTGCTGCCCGCCTCGCAACGCCAGCGGGCGCTGGGCCTGGGCGATCGCCCGCTGGGTCCGTCCCGCTGGGGCTTCGTGACCAGCGATGAGGTCTACCGGGCGATTCTGGAGCAGCGCCCCTACCCGGTGCGCGGCCTGGTCGGGTTCGGCGCCAACCTGCTCCTGGCCCACGCGGACGGCCGGCGCGGGCGCGCGGCCCTGGCCGCGCTGGACTTCTACGTCCATGCCGATCTCTTCATGAACCCGACGGCTGAGCTGGCCGATATCGTCCTGCCCGTGGCCAGCGCCTTCGAACGCGAGGCGCTCAAGATTGGCTTCGAGATCAGTGAGGCGGCCCAGTCGCTGGTGCAGCTGCGGCCGCCGGTGGTCGCGCCGCGCGGCGAGGCCCGGGCGGATACCGCCATCGTCTTCGACCTGGCGTGCCGGCTGGGGCTGGGTCGCCATTTCTGGGACGGCGACATCGACGCGGCCTACCGCTACCAGCTCCAACCCACCGGGATTGCGCTCGAAGCGCTGCGCGCCGACCCGCGCGGCGTGCGGGTGCCGCTGCAGACGCGCTACCGCAAGTTCGCCGCCGATCAGGACGGGGCCCCCCGCGGCTTCGCCACGCCGACCCGCAAGATCGAGCTCTATTCCGAGACCCTGCTGGCGCAGGGCTATCCGCCGGTCGCCGAGTACCAGGCGCCCCTGGTCGGACCCGAGTCGCGGCCGGATCTGCTCGCGCGGTTCCCGCTGATCCTCACCTGCGCCAAGCACGCGCTGTTCTGCGAGAGCCAGCATCGTGCGCTCCCGAGTCTCCGCCGGCATGCGCCCGATCCGGAAGTCGAGCTCCACCCGGCGGCGGCGGGCGAGCGGGGCATTGCCGCGGGCGACTGGGTGCGCATTGAGACCCCAGGCGGCAGCGTGCGGGCCCGAGCCAGGCTGAATGACACGCTAGCCCCGAATGTGGTCTGCGGCCAGCACGGCTGGTGGCAGGCAAGCCCGGAGATCGGCCGGCCCGGGTATGACCCCACCGGCCCGGATGGCGCCAATCTCAACCTGATTATCGGCAACGAGGCCATCGACCCGATCAGCGGCTCGGTCCCGCACCGCGCCTACCTCTGCCAGATTCGCCGCGCCGAGTGAGAGCCGGCGCGCGCGCCGGAGTAAGGCCGGCAACTTGCGAATTGCGGGTCGTCCGACTAGAAGGTGAAACGGGTGCAGTGGTTGATGGCCTCATCGGTGGTTCCGATGGCGAAGACTTTGCGCAGGGTCATTTCGTAGACGTCGTAGGGCGCGGGACCCGTGGTGGGGGCATGATAGGGGGCGTCGAGCGTGCCGCCCTTGGCGGCGACGGGCCAGTTTACCGACTGGCAGAAAGCTGCGAATTGCTGAACTTTCGCTTCGTCGCGGGTTATGGCGGCGGTTCCTTCGGCGACGATGTCGTAGTCCCCGGCGTGGATACAGATGGTGCAACTTGGGTTGTGATCCAGGTTGGCGCGCTTACGGGTGCCCTGGCCGCTGGTGAAATAATACGTCTCGTTGACAAAGAAGGCGCCGATAGGGACGGTGTGAACCCGACCCTCGCCGCTGACGGTCGCGAGCCAGCGTGTGCCGGCAGGGTGGTCGGTGAGCAGTTTAACAATTTCACTCCAGGCGAGTGCGCTGGCGTTCGGGTAATCGACCAGGACCTCTGCTTTCGGTTCGTGATAACTCATTGTTCTTCTCCTTCATAGACCACACTACAGATTGAACTCGCCGCGCGCCGGGATTATGCAGCGACGGGTGCGGCAGGCTTGCTGCTCGGGTTGGACTGGAAGAGGTTGGTCAGGTCGTAGCGCGCCTTGATCTCGCGCAGGCGGTCCCCGGTTGAGCCGGGATAGCCTGCGCGGGCGCGATTGGGGCTGCGCGGCGGAGATAAAATTGACGTAGGCGCCGGCGGGGGTAAGGCTCCTCACCGGGGTAGAAGTGGGCGCGGCCTTGGTCATAAGCGGGGTCGCCGGGCAAGACCAGCCTGCCGGAGAGCGTTGAGCGCCGAGTAGAAATTAGAGACGGATCACGCGAAGGTGTGTTCACAAAAAGGCTCGTTAGGATGGATTTGGGGCGGGCGCCGGTGGGAGCGCCTCTTTGGTGAGCAGCACGGCCTATACCGTACATCTGTTCTACTCTGATTATATCCGACTGGTTATAAAAAGTCAATGCTCAGCGAGTTTGGACGCCCCGCGGCCCGGCCGGCGGAAGTTAGGCGGCTACGCCAAAGGCCGTCTGGTACCGAACGGTGGCCGGCCGACGGCCCCGAGAAAGAGGTAAGAACCATGGCTGTTAACGCCATTCCGGCCCCGGCGCCGCCCGGCGAAATCCCAATGCCGATCATCCGCATGACCCACTGGACCTTGCTGACCGGCATCCTGCTGGGCTTCGTCTTGCAGCAGCCGCTCGTCACCACGGCGCTGCTTTTCCTGCTGCTGCCGGGCGTGCTCTTCGGCCTCCGGGCCAGTGTGCCGATCCACGTGGGGCGGCGGCTAGATGGGCGAGGTCGGGCGCCGCGGCGGCGGTGGCGGGCGGCTGCGGTTGCGCAGGAGCACCAACGGCGCAGGGCGGCACGGCCTGCGCCAACTGGGGGTACACGCGGGGCAGCAGATCCTCTAACGCTTGGCTGAGGTTCAGCAACAAATGAAAGCGATCGGCCACTTGCCGGGCGCTGGGGCCGCGCGGGCGATACCTTCGGCATAGGCCCCCGCCCGGTCGCGACTGACAAGTGTGATCCCCGATGAAGCAGCAGCCAGGCGGCCGACGTCTCGGCGGTCCGATCCGGCAGCAAATCGACCGGGCGGCCCGTGTCGAGATCGATGAGGATGGTGCCATAGGTGCGGCCTTTGCGCACGGCCCAATCGTCCACTCCCAGCTGCTGGGGGGGCGGGGGCTTCTGCCAGGCGAATTGGCGGACCAGGCGCAAGAGGGTATCGGGACTGCTGAGTAAGCCGAGCTGCATCCCGGGGCGCGCGCCGGGCTCCCCGCCGACGACCA
>JAICKM010000897.1 GCA_025927935.1 Chloroflexia bacterium
CAGGGCGACGCTGAACGGGGCGCTGCTGCCGGCGGCGGTGGCGGCGGGCAGCAGCAGCAGCAGCGTCCCGGCCACGATCAGCCCGACAAAACCGAGCGCCAGCACGGCGGCCCCGGTCCAGCCGGCGGCCCGGCGGTTCTCCCCACGCGGCAAGCCGCGTCCGGCCCTACGTTCCCGAAACTCCTCGCGCACCATCCCTCCTCAGCTAGAGCTATGCGACTCGTCCCTATCCGCGGCGGGTTACTCGGTGAGCGCGCGAACGAGCGCCGCACTGATGGCCCGCCAATCGCCGGCCACGCCGATATCGGCCACCCGGAAGATGTCGGCTGCCGGGTCGTTGTTGATGGCAACAATGGTGCCCGACCGGGCGATGCCCACGGTGTGGTTCCAGTTGCCCCGCAGGCCCACCGCCAGGTAGAGCCGTGGCGCGACAGCCCGCCCGGTCAAGCCCACCTGCAATTGGCGCGGCGCCCAACCCAGATCCACCAGCTTGCGGGTCACGCCCACGGCGGCGCGCAGATCGAGCGCGGCCCCCAGCGCCGCCGCCAGCGCGCCGATCTCGCCCAGGTGCTCCGGCCCGCCGATGCCCGTCCCGGCGCACACCACCACCTCGGCGTCGTCCAGTTCGATCCCGGCCGTGCCCGCTTCGCGGCTCTCCGGCCCCGGCTCCGTCCAAAACGGCGGGGTATCGGGTACGGCCAGCGGCTCCGGCGCGACCCCGGCCACGACCGGCCCGGCCCAGGGCGGCAGCAGGCCGGGCCGCACCGTCGCCACCTGGGGCAGCGTCCGAGCCAGGATCAGTGCGACGATATGGCCGTCAAACGCCGGCTTGAGATGGACCAGGCGGCCCTCCGCGTCCACGTCGAAACCCACGCAATCGCCCGTCAGCCCCAGGGCCAGACGCGCGGCCAGGCGCGGCGCATAGTCGCGGCCCATCGCGGTGGCCGGGGCCAGCACCACGGCGGGCGGCGGCGGGGCGCTGGCGACGGCGCCGGCCAGCACGTTCGTCCAGGCATCCGGCGTGTAGCGGGCCAGGCGCGGGTCGTCAGCCACCAGCACGCGCCCGGCGCCCGCTGCCGCCAACTCCGGCACCAGATCGCCCACCTGATGCCCGAGCAGCAGGGCCACCACCTGCCCCCCCAGCACGGCGCCCAGCCGCCGCGCCTCGCCCAGTAACTCCCCCGTGACCCGCCGCAGCCGGCCGTCGGGTGTCGTCTCGGCGACCACCCAGACATCGGCGCCCGGCCTGTAGGCCGCCGAAGCGGGCATGGGGGCGCCCGGGCCGGGCGCCAAAGCCGGTTCCGCATCAGGCGCGAAGAAGCCCCGTTCGCGCAGCGCGGCCAGCAGCGCCTGGGCCGCCGCATCGGGATCGGCGGCCTCGATCAGCCGCGGCGTGCGCGGAATGGTGATCTCCCGCAAGCCCGTAACCGTGGTCAAGGAGCCGGACAGGCCCACTTGGTCCGGGGTGAGACCCAGATTGGCGGCGCTCCAGGTCCGCAAGCGCCCATCCGCCTCCGCCTGCGCCAGCGCCGCCACGGCGATTTCATCCTTGGGCGGTTTGAGCGGCTTGATCAGCCGTTCGGCGGCGGTGACGAGGGCGGGCAGCGGCACACACACGTCCTCGTGGCCGTAATCGGTCTCGCGGGTGGCGCGCAGGGTCCGGCCATCCGCAGCGACCGCCAGCGCGGTCACGCCGCTGACGTGCGGGATGCCGAGCAGTTCGGCCAGTTCCGGCCCGACCTGACCGGTCTCGGCGTCCACGGTGTACTTGCCGCACATGATCAGATCGAAGCCGATCTTGCGGCAGGCCGCGGCCAGGGTCACGGCGGTCGCCCAGGTATCGCTCCCAGCGAACTCTGGACCGAGCAGGTGGACTGCTGCATCCAGCCCCAACCCCAGGCACTGGCCCAGCGCGTGGCGCGCCTGCGGCGGCCCCATGGTCAGCGCGGTCACGCTACCGCCGTGCGCCGCGCGCAACGCCAGCGCCGAGGTGAACGCCCGGCGGTCGAACGGGTTGATCTCCAGCGGCACATCCGTGCGCCGCAACGTGCGGGTGGTCCCGTCAAAGCTCAGGTGCTCGACGACCGGCACCTGCTTGATCGGACAAATGATACGCATTAAAAGCTCCCCGGTAAATACGAAGCGCAGATCATCATAGGTTCAAAACAACAACCCACTGTAGCATGTTGCGCCGGGTTTCGTCAATGCGCGCCGCGCATCCCCCGATGGATCGGCCCGAGCCGGGGGCCGCGAACAGACCAGCGGGGGCGGCAGCCACCTGACCACCGCCCCCGCCGTCTCACGCTAACGACAGATCACGCGCCGCTCGCCGCCTCGCGCATAAACGCCTGGCTATCGGCCACCTGGGCAGCGGTGATGCGACCCGCGGCGCGCAGTACTTGGAGGGTGTGATCCATAGTCGTCACGGCCTGCGGATTCAGCCCAGCGCCACGCAACGTCGCCATGCCGCCTTGCCCGCGGTCCACGAAGACGAGCATATCGCTCGCGGTCAGCCCGGCATCCGCCAGCGGCGGCTGCACTTCGAGCTTGGACGCGCCGTCGGAGATCACGTCGTCGATGAGCACAGCGCGCAAGCCCAGCTGCCAGGGGCCTTCCACCATCTTGCGGGTGCCGTAGCCCTTGGCCTCGGCCCGCACATAGCCCGCTGGCTTGCCTAG
>JAICKM010000768.1 GCA_025927935.1 Chloroflexia bacterium
CGCCCTCTACTTGCTCGACTTCCCCGCCGCCCGCAGCACCACCGCTGCCCTGACGCGGCAGGGGGCGCCGCTGCGCGAACAAGACGCCGGCGCGGTGGAAGACTTCGCCGTGCTGGATGGCGAGATCGCCGGGGCGCCGTTCCATTGCGCGGTAAGCTGGCAGGCGCAGATCCCGCAGACCGAGATCGGCCTCACCCTTTACGGCGCGACGGCCACGCTGATCTGGCGCAACCAGGCGGGCAGCTTCTTCGACTTCGAGGCGCTGGAAGCGCACAACCAGTGGGAGAAGCCCCTGGCGCGAGAGACGACCGACCTGCGCACCGACACGCTGCGCGCCTTCCTGGCCGCCTGCGCGGACGCCCGCCCCGACTACCGCGCCTACGCCGCCGTGCCTCGCCTGATCGACGAGGCCATGGCCCTGGCCGGTCTGGGGGGTAGCCCGCAAGCCCCGCCCGGCACCCTGTAGGGAGGCGTCCCTTACCACCGTCGGGGGCAGATTACAAATATTTAGGTTTTTCTAATGATCAAAACCTTACGATAATGTAGCTTTTGCCCTTGCAGTGGCCGTCCGTTGTGGTATAATCTACCTGCCAAGAATGGGCCGCTCTGCGTCGGGCCGCGGAGCGCCTCACCATTCACCTGTGACGGGCATTATTTTCAGACTCCACAGAAAGCATCCTCGCAACACCAATCAATAGTGAGAGGGACTCATGGTGCCGCCCCAGCCGCACACGCTTTCCCCGCGCACGCCAATCGCCTGGCTTACCCGCATCGCCACCCGCCGCCTGCGCTATCAAATTGTCATTCCTTATTTACTGTTAGCCATGGTACTGGCCGCCGGCGCGACCTATCTCCTGACCCGCGCCGCCAGCCAGTCGCTGCACGACCGGTTTAACCAGCAATTGCTAGATGCCGCCCGCGGGGGCGCTAATAGCCTTGCCGGGGCCGAGTCGCATCAGTTGGCCGGGCTGCGGCTCATGCTCTTCACCCAGGGCTTGCCGGAGGCGGTCCGTGAGCGCGACACGACGACGCTGCACAGCCTGATCGCGCCGCTGGCGTTGAACAACGGCTTCGACCATGTCCTGGTCGTGGCCGGCGACGGCAGCACCCTGCTCGATCTAAGCCAACCCGGCACGGCGCCCGGCGCGGCGAGCACGGCGGAGATCCCGCCCACCGACCTGATTCAGGCTGCATTGCACCCCGGTGCCATTGACAAGATCTCGGCGGTCGTGGACAGCACCGACGGGCGCGGCTTCTACACCGCCGGCCCGGTGCGCCGCGGCGACCAGGTGATCGGGGCGATACTGGTCGGCACCTACCTGTCGCGCCTGCTGGGCCAGGTTCAGCGCGATAGCCTGAGCAACGGCGCGACTTTCTACGGCCCGCAGGGCATCCCGCTCGGCCACACCCTGGCCGGGCTACCCAATGACGCCGGGACGGCGCCGCCGCTGCCGGGCGGCTGGTACGCCACTCTGCACAACGACCCCAGCGCGCCGGTCCAGTTCCGTACCGTCTCGCTGCATGGCGACACGTTCCTGGAAGCCACGGGCGCCGTACCGGGGCACGGCCTCAACGGCCCGCCCGGGGTGTACGGCATCATGCTCAGCACCAGCACGCTGGACGCGGGCCTCAACAGCAGCCTCTGGACGCTGGTGCCGTTTTTCGGCCTCGGCTTTATCCTGATCGTGGTTATCGGCGGCATTCTCGCCGCGCAGATCGACCGCCCGGTCGCCCAACTGGTGCAGGCCACCTGGGCCGTGGCGCGCGGCGACCTGGAAGTGCAGGTGCCGGTCGTGCGCCATGACGAACTAGGGGTGCTCGCGGCCCGCTTCAACGACATGATCGCCGGATTGCGGCAGTTATTGTTCGTCAAAGATCTCTTCGGTCGTTTTGTCTCCCCCGAAGTCTCTGCCCAACTGATCGCCGGGCAGATCAAGCTCGGCGGCGAGCAGCGCACCGTGACCATCCTGGTGAGCGATTTGCGCGACTTTACCCGTCTGTCTGAAGAGTCTCCGCCGGAAGAGATCGTCGATCTGCTCAACGAATATTTCCGCGCCGTGGTGCAGGCCAGTAAGCAGTACGGCGGCATCGTCAACAAATTCGTGGGCGACTCGGCGCTGATTATCTTCGGCGCACCGGTGAGTGTGACCCACCACGCGGGCCGCGCGCTGGCGACGGCGCTTGCCATGCGCAACGCCCTGGCCCAGATCAACGTGCGTCGCTGCAAAGCCGGGCTGGCGCCGTTGCGCCAGGGCATCGGCATCACCACCGGGTCGGTCATCGCCGGGCAGGTCGGCTCGGAAGACCGCATGGAGTATACCGTCATCGGCGACGCGGTGAACGTCGCCTCGCGCCTGGAAGCGCTGACCAAAACGATGCCGGACTGCGACATCATCGTCAGTGGCAGCACCGTGGCGGCGCTCGACAATCCCAACCTCTGGCAGTGGGCCGACCTGGGGCCGATGGAAGTTCGCGGCAAAGCCGCCGCCGTCCATATCTACCGGTTGCTGGGCGAAACCCGCCGCCCGGCGCTGACCCGGCTCATGCCGGCCACCATGCGCCGCGAGCCGGCGCCCAACGGGAACGGCGCTCATGGCAAGGAGTCCCCGGTGGCGATCCCCGCCGGCCGGGGGAAGGGCTAATGCGGATCGCCTGGCCGCAAGAGCGCCTCGCCGCGCCGCGCTTCGATACCCCGGAACGGGGTGATGATCGGCTGCTCTGGGTCCTGGGCGTGCTGGCGCTGCTGGCCGTCGTCGCGAGCGGTTGGTGGGCCTTGCGCGCGCCGGCCACGGGGCGGCTGGGCACTGCGCCCGCCGATGTCGCCGCCGAATATGGTGGCGGGGCGCAGAGCGCCGCCTTTGCTCCGGTCGAACTGCGCGGCCTGGCGACGGCTATCGCAGCCGATCGCATCAGCCTGGGACTGGAAGCGTTCCCGCTGCTGCAAGCGGCGCAGACCATTGTCCCATTCTCGCCGACGCCGACCGAGCCGCCCGATGACGCCTTGCGCCAGGGGCCGCGCCCGGTCTATATTCCCTTCGTGCCGACCAGCACGCCCACGCCGCTACCGACGGCGACGCCCCTGCCCACGGCCACGCCGACACTGCCGCCGACGGCCACCCCACCGCCGCCCCCGCCAGTGGTCCAACCGCCTGCGCCTCCGCCAGTGGTCGCCCCGCCGCCGCGCCCACGGCCCACCATCGCGCCGCCGCGCCCGCCGGCACCCCGGCCCCAACCGACAGTCGCGCCGCCGCGCCCGCCGACCGTCCCGCCCGCCGCACCGCCGACTCAACCGCCCGCGCCCCCACCGACGGTGCCGCCCGCGCTGCCGCCGACACAGCCACCGGCG
>JAICKM010000038.1 GCA_025927935.1 Chloroflexia bacterium
ACGATCTGCGATTGCGGATTGTAGTAGCCGCGGGCCAGGAAGTGGCCGCGCGTGTCCATCACATCCACAATGTCGCCGGGGTTGGGGCGGCCCTGGCTCCTTTCGATCTCGTTGCCGTAGACCCAGGGATGGCCCTCCAGCCGCCGCTTCTGCCGCCCCGGCGCCAGGAACACTTTGTATTTGGCCGTCGTCGTCTTCATCAGCTACGCAACACCATCAGGCTGCCCGATTCGTAGCGGCGCAGCCCGCGATAGAACAGCAGCACGGCCCCCACCAGCAACCCGGCGGCAAAACCGATCTCGATCAGGAAGCTGCTCCAGTCGAACTGTTGCAGCAGCGCCGTGGGTAGGTGGGATACGAACCAGGCCGGGACCACCGTGAACATCAGCAGCTTGACCACGCCGTGGAACAGCGGCGTCGGATAGGTCGAGAGCGTGACCAGCCCGTTGAACACCTGCATCGCCAGCCCCTCCGTATTGCCCATCCAGAAGGCCAGCGAACCCAGGACGATAAAAAAGCCGAGGAACACCATCGCCCCGCAGAGCGCCAGCACGACGAACAGCAGGATTCGTTCCGGCGTGGGATGCAGGAAGGCGGCGAACAGCCCGAAGCCGAACAGGATGTCGCCCAGCGCGGGCAGGTCCATCTTACTGATCAGCACATGGAGCAGCACGTTCTTGGGCAGCGCCAGGTAATAGTCGAGTTCGCCCTGCGCGATGATGCGCGGCAGTTGCTGCACGTTGCCGAAGAAGCCCATGCCCAGGCCGAACCCGGCCCCGGTGATGGCCCAGATGGTCAGCACATCGTCGATGCGCCAGCCGTTGAGCACGGGGAAGCGCCCGAAGTAGAGCACCCAGAACGTGACCCACATCACGTCGTTGAGCAGCATGCCGAAGACCTGGCTGATGAACGGTCCGCGATATTCCAGCGTGATTTGCAGGTTGAGCTTGACGGCGTCGAGAAAGAAGCGCGCGTGGGCGGCCAGCCGCCCGCCCAAAGACGCGGCGCGTTGTTGGATCTCCATCCTCATCGGGTGCGCCTCCTTTCTATCCGCCGTTGATATTGACCTGGCGCGCGCCCCGCCGGAAGACCAGGCTGACCAGCGCGCCCATGATCACAATAGTAATGCTTTGCTTGAGCAACATATCCCAGAAGATCATGCTGTCGAAGCTGACAAAACTCCGCGCCGGACCATAGACGATGAAACCGAACGGCAGCCATTCGACGATCTGCCGCGCCCAGTCGGGGAAGATGTTCAGCGGCAGCATCGTGCCGCCCAGCAGCAACAGGAAGCGGCTGTAGATCAGGATAAAGGCATAGCTGTCCTCGACCCAGAAGGCGAGCAACCCCAGCGTGCAGAGGGCCAGGAAGTCGATGGCCCAGGCTCCGACGACCAGCAGCGCCGTTGCCGCCAGGCCGCCCGCCGTGAAGGGGATCGGCCCGACCAGCAGCAGGCAAAGGCCGATGGTGATCGCCAGGTTCAGGACGAAGCGCACGAACCGCTCGCCGGTGTATTCGGCGGCCATGTACAGGATATAACTGTAGGGCTTGTTGAGCCGGTAGGCCAGGTCGCCCGACTTCACTTCCTGATCGATGCGCTGAGCCAGCCGCGGCGCAGACAGGATGATTGCTTCGGCGAAGGCGAAGTACCAGATCATCTGGCCAATGTTGTAGCCGCCGATGGTTGGCGTGCCCAGCACGCCGTAGGTGACGTGCCAGAGTTGCAGGAAGACGTAGACGAGCACGACCAGGAAGAAACTGCGCAAGACCACCTCGCCCGCGTAGGCGAGGTTGTTGGCGATGCTCATACGCAGCACGGCGCCGTACTTGCCCAGCCGCGCTGGAAACGGTCCCGGCCCGCGCAGCCCGGCAATAGGCAGCGCGCTCTGGTCGGCTTGTGGATTGCCGGCGATGCTGCTCATGACGGCACCTGCACGGCCACAGGCGGCGCCACGGCGCCCGCGGGCGGGGCGCTCTCCGCCGGTTGCGCGTAAATGGCGGCGATGATCTGCTCCAGCGGAGGGTCCTCGATGGTGATGTCCGCCACCTGGTACTGGCCCACCAGCCGCCCGATCACCGCGTCGATGCCCGTGACGGTCGTATCGACTTGCAGCTTCGCCCCATAGGTGCTGGTCTTCAGCACGGTGGCGCCCGGCAATTGCAAGCCCTCCGGCGGCACCGGGTTTTGCAGCTTCAGATCGACGATCTTGTGTTGCAGGTACCGGCGGCGCAGCGTGCTCACGCTCGTGTTCAGGATCATCGTGCCGTGGTTGATCACGATGACCCGCTTGCACAACTGCTCGATGTCGCCCGCATCGTGCGAGGTCAGAAACACCGTCACCTGTTCCTCGCGGTTCAATTGCCGGATCAGGTCGCGGATGCGCTGCTTGGTGACGACATCCAGGCCGATGGTTGGCTCGTCCAGGAACAGCACCTGCGGCCGGTGGATCAACGCGGCGGCGAACTCGCAGCGCATCCGCTCACCCAGGCTGAGCCGGCGCGCGGGCGTGTTGACCAGCCCGGCAATGTCGAACACCTCGATCAGGTAGTCGCGGCGGGCGCGGTAAGCGCGGTCGTCCAGTTCATAGATGCGCGCGAGCAGGTTGAAGGTATCCAGCGGCGGCAGGTGGATCCAGAGCTGCGACTTCTGGCCGAAGACCGAGGCGATGTTGAAGGCCAGCCGCTCGCGGTCGCGCCAGGGCGTCAGCCCCAGCACCTGGGCACGGCCTCCGCTGGGGTAGAGGATGCCGGTCAGCATCTTGATCGTGGTCGACTTGCCCGCGCCGTTCGGCCCGATGAAGGCCAGCAACTCGCCGCGCTCGCAACGGAGGCTGATGTCCTTGACCGCCTCGACCACCTGGTAGTCGGGCCGCACCATCGCCTTCAGGCTGCCGCGCAGCCCCGCTTCCTTGCGCTTGCTGCGAAAGGTTTTCCGCAGGTCGTCCACTTCGATGATTGCCATAGCTCACCTCTCCGATCAGGATCGCCTGAATATCGACGGCTACCGATCCATTGTGGGTAATTGTAGCACGCGCCTCGCGTGTGCCGCAATCGGCGAGGGGTGTAGCCGCTTTCGCTCGGAAGGAGTACGACTAACGGCGGGGCCGGGAACTGCGTCTCCCCGGCGATGACAGCCCCGCAGCCGGGATGGTATACTGCCTGCGGACAAACGGACCCGCGCCCGGCATCTGCTACCCGGCGGGCCTTGTCCGGAGGAACCCGTGAGCGAGAAGAAATCGATCCAGGATGTGGATAGCCCGCGCACCCGCGCCACGCTGGCCGCCGACCTGCGCGCGCTTGGTCTGGAGCCGGGCATGACCGTGCTGGTGCATTCGTCCCTGAGCGCCATCGGCTATGTAACCGGCGGCGCGGTGGCCGTGGTGCAGGCGCTGATGGACGTGCTGGCCCCGGCCGGCACGCTGGTCATGCCCACCCATACCTCGGAGAACTCCGAGCCGTCCTACTGGCAGCACCCGCCGGTGCCCGCCGCCTGGTGGCCGATCATCCGCGACTCCTTCCCCGCCTTTGACCCGGCCATCACCCCGACTCGCCAGATGGGCCGTATCGTCGAGATCTTCCGCACCTGGCCCGGCGTGCGTCGCAGCAACCACCCGGCGCTGTCGTTTGCCGCCTGGGGCCGCCACGCCGCCTTCGTCACCGCCGATCACGCGCTGGAGTATTCGCTGGGCGAGCAATCGCCGCTGGCCCGTGTCTACGACCTCGATGGTTCGGTGCTGTTGCTGGGTATCGGCCACGGTAATAACACCTCGCTGCACCTGGGCGAGTACCGCGCGGGTACGTCGGGTGAAGAGCTACAGGGCGCTGCCATGCTCGAAGACGGCCGGCGCGTCTGGAAGACCTACCGCGACACCGCCTGGAACGACGACCCGTTCCCCGAAATCGGCGCGGCCTTTGACGCCACCGGCCAGACCCGGATCGGCAAGATCGGCTCGGCGGAATCGCGGCTGTTCCGCCAGCGCGCCGCCGTGGACTTCGCCCGGCAGTGGCTGGCGGCGCGCGCCGCTGCGGCCCGGCAGCCGTAAGCGGATTTCTCGGAGGTACGACCATGTCGCACGCCGCCTATGACGCCATTGTCGATGATTATGCCGCGTTCGTCGGAACCCACCTGGCCGAGGCCACGTCGGTGCTGGGTGTGGCGACGCGCGGCCTGCTGGATCTCGCCGGGCCGGTCGCCGGCCTCGCCGTCTGCGATCTCGGCTGCGGCGAGGGCCACCTGGCCCGCTACCTGGCCGGGCAAGGGAGTCAGGTCGTCGGGGTGGACATCTCCGCCGCCCTGCTGCAACTGGCGCGGGCGCGCTCCGGCCCGGATGTACGCTTCGTGCAGGACGACGCGCAACAGTTGCGGACCTTGCCCGACGGCGCCTTTGATCTGATGGTCAGCAACCTGGCGCTGATGGATATCCCCGATCTGGCGGCGACGTATGCCGCCGTGCAGCGCGTATTGCGGCCCGGCGGGCGGTTCGTGTTTGCCGTCACCCATCCCTGCTTCCAGGCGCCCGGCACGCGGATCGAAACCGATGCGGCAGGTAACTTCCAGGCGCGCGCCGTCGCCCGCTACACCGAGGAAGGGTTCTGGCGTTCCGCCAACCCCGCGGGTATCCGCGGCAAGGTGGGCGCCTATCACCGCACGTTGGCGACATACCTCAACACATTGCTCGCCGCCGGCTTCATGCTGACCCGGCTGGCCGAACCGGCGCCGCCGCCCGGTGTCTACTCCGACCCATACACCCAGGCCCAGGTCCAGGTGCCCGCCGTGCTCGTCGTGGAGGCGGGCCGCCCATGAGCAACGTGGATACACCGGATGCCCAGGGGATCCGTCTCGTCCTGACGGATCCGGCCAACGACGCGGATCGCGACTATCTCGATGCGCGCCTGAAGGAATACAACAATACCCGGTCGGAGTACTTCCGCGAGTCGCGGCTGCCGGGGCAGGGCGCGCAGCCGCTCGACATCTATCTGCGTGATGCCGCCGGGGGCATCCCCGGCGGGCTGGTCGCGTTCACCATCTGGGGCCGGCTGGACCTGGATGTGCGCTGGCTGGACGATTCGCTGCGCGGACACGCCTACAGCACCCGGCTGGTGCAGACGGCCGAGGCCGAAGCGCGGCGCCGGGGCTGCGCACACGCCCACCTGCGCATCTTCAGCTTCCAGGCGCGCGGCTTCTACGAGAAATGTGGCTACCGGGTGATCGGCGCGCTGGAGGGCTATCCGCCCGGCCAGACCTTCTATTGGATGCACATGGATTTCACGGACGCATAAGCGAGCGGTAGATTGCGCTTGTCCCGCCCGGAAAGGATCCCCGCCCATGCACGGTGTCGTTTCCCTGCTCGATGCGCAGCATTACCAGGCCGTCGAAAGCCTCTGGGCCGAACTGGCGGCAACATGCGGCCTGCGCGGCGTGTATGTTACCCCGTTCCCGCACTTCAGCTATCATGTCGCGGCGGAATATGACCTGCTCGCGCTGGAGACCGTGCTACGCGACTTCGCCTGCCGGCAGGCGCCCTTCCGCGTTACGGCGACGGGGCTGGGCATCTTTACGGGGGTCTCACCAGTAGTCTATATCCCGGTCGTGCGCGACCCCGCGCTGACCGCCTTCCACCAGGCCCTCTGGCCCCGGTTCGCTGCGTCTCCCGCGACGGCAGCGCCTACTACGCGCCTGCGGCCTGGATGCCGCATATCACTCTCGTCTTCGGCGACGCTACCCCCGCCCACGTGCCGGATGTGCTGCGGCTGTTGGGCGCCCGCTCCTTCAACTGGGATATCGCGGTCGATAACCTGGCGCTCATCTACGACAGCGGCGCCGGGCAAACGGTGCGAGCGCGTTTCGATTTGGGTCGCTAGGCACAATCAGCCGCGCATTGAGTGGGCGCGCCGTCTCCGTAAAGAGCGGGGGGCCAGTGTGCACCGGCCCCCCAAAGGGACTCTATGGCGCCGCCTGGTGCGGCGGCCGCCCGCTCAGAGCAGGTGCCGGGCGCGGGCGGCGGCCTCCAAGTCAGCACGGAAATCGGGATGCGCGATGGCGATGAGTGCTGCGGCCCGCTGGTGCACCGTCTTGCCGAACAGATAGGCCACCCCGTACTCGGTGACGATATAGTGTACGTCGTTGCGCGAGGTCGTGACCCCGGCCCCCGGCTCCAGCGTCGAGACGATGCGCGAGACGGTGCCGCTTAGGGCCGTCGAGGGCAGCGCGATGATCGGCTTCCCGCCCTTCGAGCGGGCGGCGCCGCGAATAAAGTCGGCCTGCCCGCCCACGCCGCTGTAGAACCGGGTGCCAATCGAGTCGGCGCAGACCTGGCCGGTCAAATCGACTTGCAGCGCGGCGTTGATGGCGACCATCTTGTCGTTGCGGCTGATGGTGAAAGGGTCGTTGGTGAAGTCCGTGGTCCGCATCTCAATAATCGGATTGTTGTGGACGAAGCGGTAGATGCGCTCGGTGCCCAGGACAAAGCCCGCGACCAACTTGCCGGGGAGCAGCGTCTTGCGCGCGCCGGTAATCACCCCCCGTTGCACCAGGTCGATAATCCCATCGGAGAACATCTCACTATGGACGCCCAGGTCGCGCTTGTCGCCCAGGTAGTCGAGCACGGCGTTCGGGATCGCCCCGATACCCATTTGCAGGGTCGATCCGTCGTCGATCAGATCGGCGATGTGGCGGCCGATGCGGCTGTAGATCGGCGCCGGTTCGCCTTGCCGCAATTCGGGGAGTGGGTAATCGACCTCCACGCAATAATCGATCTGGCTCACATGGATGAACGAGTTGCCCCACACACGGGGCATGCGCGGGTTGATTTCGGCGATGACCACACGGGCGCTTTCAACCGCCGGCTTGGTCACGCCCACTTCCACGCCATAGCTGCAATAGCCATGCGAGTCGGGCGGCGACACCGCGATCAGGGCCACGTCGATAGGCAGATGGCCTTCGCGGAACAGGCGCGGAACCTCCGACAGAAACACCGGGGTAAAATCGGCCCGGCCTTGCTGCACGGCGGCGCGCACGTTAGGCCCGATGAACAGCGAGTTATCGCGGAAGGCGCTGGACACCTCCGGTGTCACCCAGGCCGATGTGCCTGCGGTCAAGATATGGATGATTTCGACATCCCGCAATTCGGGCGCGCGCCGGGCCAGTTCCCCGGCCAGCACCATCGGCACCCCACAGCCGCCCCCGATATACACGCGCTGGCCGGACCGGACCACCTTCACGGCGTCCGCCGCGCTGGTCCACCGGACGGTGGGCGCCACGGGCGGCAGCAGCGTGAAGGCAGGGATGGACGGGTCCGTCGTTTCGAGTAACGTATCCATGAAAACGAAGCTCCTAACGGGCGGCCACCTTTAGACCGCCGTTGAGACCGGCGCCGGCCGGTGTTGGCTCGGCATGTGGCCCGGTGAAATAGTCCCACTTTTCAGTGAGCATGCGGAAGACATCGGATTCCGTGATGATGCCGAGGGGACGCGAGTGCGCGTCCACCACCGGCAACCCGCCGACCTTGCGATCCAGCATGATCCGCGCGGCCACCTGGATCGGCGTCTCGGGCGCGACGGTGTAGGGCGTGTGCGTCATGACCTCGCCCACCGTCAGCTTGGAGAGCAGGTAATTAAGCTCGTAGATGCTCAGGCTCGTCGCCGGGGAGGGCCGCGCTTCGCGCAGGTCGCCCAGCGTGACGATGCCCACCACCTTCCCGCCATCCACCACGGGCAGCCGGCGCACGCAGCGCTCCATCATCATGTTGTAGGCTTCCAGCACCGGGGTGCCGATCTGCACAACGGTTACAGGACTGGTCATCCAATCCTCGACAAGTAGTTTCTGGTTGCTCATGGTGTTACCCCTTTAACAACAGACCAGTGGCGAGGCGGGGCTTCCGCGCTCCGCCCGGCCGCTGGTCGTCGCGAGTCGTCCTGATGCGGACGGCCGGCTTGTGCATCCGCGGCATCCTGGCCGCGCGGGCCGCGCGATGCCGCGGGTAGGGTCCCGGCTAGCGCGGCTAGTGGACGGGACGGGCGGTTGGGAACGGACCGCGGCTTTGCGGTCGCCCCACCGGGGCCGGCGGCCCGGCAGGGTGCGCGTCGATCTGCAACAGCTTTCGCAACAGCGGCAGCAGGTAGTAGTCGACCCCATAATAGCCGACGCCCGTGCCGCCCAAGATCATCGCCACTTCCAGGACCACCATCTGCGGGTTATTCGCCGACGTGCCCGCCAACAGAAAGGCCAGGTTCATGACGGATCCCCAAAAGGCGCTGAACTTGGACAATACGCCGAAGATCAGCGCTAACCCCACCAAAATCTCCCCAAAGGTAACCAGATAGCTAAAGACAGGTGCATTGGGCAGAAAGATCTGCTTGATCAGCGTCGCGTACCAGCCCTGGACTTCCGGTTGGGCGCCCGTTGCTTTGCTGAGCGCCCCCTGGAGGAACGCGGTGAGACCGGCGCCGGCATTGCCGCCGATCCACGCGCCGTCCACCAGTTTTTCCAGCCCGGCGGCAAGAAACTGATACCCGACAAAGATCCGCACGAGCAGCCAGCCCCACCCGGTCCGGGCAGGGTGTGTGACAAAGCCGTGGAGCCTGGTATAGATGGCGCTCATCGCCGTGCCTCCTTCCCGCCGGACGCACCGGCGTGCCTGCTTATCACGCTGCTATGCCCTAATAATAGCCGTCCGGGGTTGCGGCCCTGGTACACGCAGGTAAACGAACAGTAAATATTGAGCTGTTCTGGTATAATAGATGAGGCAAAGAGCCACGTTCTGTGTATGAATGCTCTATCGGGCAAGAGCGGCGCACCGGGTGGCCGGCCGCAGCGCCGCCTCGGCGCATAACTCAAATATAGGTAGTGTGCAACGATGAAATTTCTGATTGTGGATGACGACAAAGCGATTGTCGAGGCCGTCACGATTGGTCTCCAGTTTCAATGGCAGGACGCCGAGGTGTTTAGCGCCCCGGACGGCGAGCAGGGCGTGCATATGTTCGCCGAAGTGAGTCCCGATGTGACGCTGCTCGACGTGAATATGCCGCGCATGAGCGGGTTCGAGGTGCTCCAGCGCATCCGCGAAACCTCCGACGCGCCGGTCTTGATGCTCACGGCGCGCGGCGACGAGATGAGCAAGGTGCGCGGGTTGGAACTCGGCGCCGATGATTACCTGGTCAAGCCCTTCAGCCACCTGGAACTGTTTGCCCGCATCAAGGCCGTGCTGCGGCGTACCGATTTGCCCGCGCCGGTCAGCGCCGCGCCTTCGTTTGTGTCGGGCGATGTGACCGTGAATTTCGACAGCCGGGAAGTCACGGTGAAGGGCCAGCCGGTGAAGCTGACGCCGACCGAATATAAGCTGCTCTACCAGCTCGTGCGCAATGCCGGGCGCGTGCTGCCCTTCGACACGCTGCTCAGTAAGGTCTGGGGCGACGAGTACCGGGGCGATATGGACTACCTGAAGACCTACGTGAGCCGGCTGCGCAAAAAGCTGGGTGACGACTCGGAGAATCCGCGTTATATCATGACCGAGCGCTCGGTCGGCTATCGCTTTGCCCGGCTGGCCGCGCCGTCCACCGACGCAACATAGGCGCCGGGGGCCGGCCGTTGCAGGAGTGCGTTGCTTGACGACTCAATCTGAGGTAGATACGAATTCCCCCGCGCAAGAAGGCCCCGGCGCCGATCCACGCGTCCGCCAGTTGCTGGCGCTGAACAAAGCGGCTATCGAAATCACCGCCGAACTCGACCTGGACAGCTTGCTCCAGCGCATCGTCGATGTGGCGCGCGAACTGGTCGGCTGCCGTTATGCCGCGCTGGGCGTATTGGGCGCGGACGGCTACATCGCCCGCTTCCCCACCTCCGGGCTGTCGCGGGAGGAGCGCGAAAAGATCGGCGCGCCGCCCCGCGGCCACGGCCTGCTCGGCGTCATGCTGCGCGCCGGGCGCAGCCTGCGCATTCCCGACATCAGCGCCGATCCCCGCCGCTCCGGCTTCCCGCCCAATCACCCGCCCATGCGTAGCCTGCTCGGTGTGCCCATCTTCGTGCGCGGGCGCCTCATGGGCGATCTCTATCTGACTGAGAAGATCGGCGCCTCCGAGTTCAGCGACGAGGATGAGTGGCTGGTGCAACTGCTTGCCACCCACGCGGCGACGGCGCTCACCAATGCACAACTGCATAGCGAGAACATGCAGGCGTTTGAAAACTTGCGCGCCCTGCAAGACGCCGTGAAACAGATCGCCAGCCATCTCGACTTCAGCTCTGTGGCCGACGAGCTGCTACGCTATGCCGCCCAGGTGACGAACAGCGACCTGGCCTGGCTGGGTATGCTGGATGAGCACGCGCAGGTGCGCCCGGCGGTGGTCCTGGGCGACGATGCCGAAGGATCGTTCCAGCGGGATCTGCGCATCGATATGGCCGACCCCGCGCTCAATAACGGCCCCAGCGGCCGGGCCATGCGCACGCTCGCACCGCAGACCGTTCCCGATCTGGCCGCAGATCCGACAGTCGGACCCTGGGCGGCGCTCACCGCGCGCTACCACTTGCGCTCGGCTGCCGCCGTGCCGCTGATCTACCAGGGGCAGGCCGTGGGCGTCTTGAGTCTCTATGCCCGCCGTCCTGCCGCGTTCGAGGACATTGACCAGGCGCTGCTGGTGGTCATGGCCGACCATGCCGCCGTGGCCTTGCAAAATGCCGTCCACTATCAAGAGGTCAACCAGGCGCGGGCGCGCTCGCAGGCGCTGCTCAAAGTGACCCAGGCCATTAACCAATCGGTCGATCTCGACACCGTGATCGAGCTGATTGTACAGTCCGCGGTGGAACTGTTGCGCGCCGCGGGTGCTGCCGTCTACTTGCTGAAGGAGTCGGTCCCAGTCAACGACCCCGCCGAGAGCGGGTGGATTACCGCGCATTCCGCCCTGGGGCTGGAAGATTCGTTCACCCAGCGCATCGGCGAATTGCCCATGCAGCACAGCGTGGCGGGGCGGGCCATCCTGACCCGCGAAACGCAGATTGTAGGCGACACCCTGGCGGTGTCCGACATCGTCTTCCCGCGCCTGTCCAGCGGGGATGATCTGCGCTCACTGGTTGTTGTCCCGTTGCAGGTGGGGGGCGAAATGCTGGGCGTGTTGAGCACCTACGCCGCGCGCACGCACGCCTTCAACCCAAACGCCGTCCAGCTATTGGAGGCATTCGGCGCGCAGGCCAGCACGGCTATCTACAACGCGCGCCTGTACCAGGAAGCCCAACGGGGCCGCGAGGCCGCCGAATCCGAGCAGCAGCGCTTGCGCGAACTGGAGCAGATGAAAGACGAGTTCCTCTCCACCGCCGCGCACGAGTTGCGCACGCCCCTGACGACGATCCGCATGTCGGCGGGCCTGGCCTACGAGCAATTGCGTATGCTGACCGCCGAGCCGGAAGCGGGGGGCGCCCCCGGTCTCGACCCGCGGCTCGTCAATCTGGTCGGCCTGGTGCTGGAAGGCAGCGAGCGGATGCACTCGCTGGTGAACGATCTGCTCGACCTGACCCGGCTGGAACAGGGCCGCACGCAGCTTCTATTTGAAGACCTCGACATGCGCGAAGTGATCAACGCCTCGCTGGAAGTGACCCGCCCGCTCTTCAGCAGCAAGAATCAGAAGATCACCTTCCACATGCCGGAAGCGCGCTACATGGTGCGAGGCGACCGGCCGCACCTGGAGCAAGTGCTGATCAACTTGCTGTCAAACGCGCACAAATATTCGCCGGAAGGCAGCCAGGTCGATGTGCGGCTGACTCGATCGGGCGGCGAGTGCCTGGTCATGGTCCGCGATCAGGGTCCCGGCGTGCCGGAGGAGGAGCGCGAGCGGATCTTCGAGCGCTTCTACCGCAGCAGCATCCACCGCCAGGATCGCACGCCCAGCACGGGCCTCGGCCTGCCCATCGCGCGCACCATCGCCGAGATGCACCGCGGGCGGGTCTGGATCGAACCCGCGCCCGGCGCCGGCAGCATTTTCACCCTGGCCCTGCCTATTGCCGCGTAAGACCCCGTCCGGCTGCCCGCTGCGCTCTGTGGGTCCTGGCCGCCTGTGACCGGCCTATACCGTGCAGTTGACTAGTTCGTAGATGTTCAGGCTGCGCGCGGCGCCGCTGGCGCTTGGCGGGGCCTCGCTTGTCACCCCGGCCAGTTGGCGTTCCTCGGCCCGGTCCAACCGGCGAATATCCTTCACGGTGAAGACATACGGGTCGCGTGGCGCGTTCTCGATCCGCAGTACGCGCACGGGCGAAATCTCGGCTGCCGGAATAACGGTCTGCTGCTTGTCCATTGTTTGGTCCTCTCGTGGTGTTCTTGCTGCCGGCGGATGGGCGTAAGCGGGTGGGGTAAAGCCCCCCGTATGCGCTCGTTGTGGCGCACCCATAGTGTAGCAAACACGTCTGGACAAAGCGGTAAGCATAGGTGAACAAATGGTGAAAATGCCGCGCCCCGGCGCATAGCGACGGGTGCCCCACGGCAACCCGCCTGCTAGGCAAGACTACCTAGGGCCATCCCCCCAATGGCGCCGGAAAATAGAGCACATATACTGATGCCCGCTCTCCTTCCCTCGGCTATTATGAAGCTGGGACACTTCACATCTTCCTGACGCAACCGGCAACGGTACACCGAGAAAGAGGTGGGAAGGATGGATGCATCGCAAGACCTCAGTTTAGGCGAGCGAGTGGAGAAGTTGGAGCGGCGTGTGCGGGATCTGCAACGACACACGCGCCAACTACAGGCGGCCCTGGTCGCGGCGGGTATCGAGGCGCCGCCCGCGCCATATGCGCCGCCCGCTCCAGGGGCGGCGGAACCGGCAGTGCCCGGCGCGCCCCCGACTCAAGCCATGCCGGGGATGCCACAACTGCCCGGCGCGCCGCCGACCCAGGCTATGGGCGCGCTGCCGCCGGCTCCGGACCGTCCTGCGCCGGGCGTCCGGCCCACGGCTGACCTGCACACCGGCGCGCCCCCACAGACGCCGCTGCCGGTGCGGCAACGCTCGGCGGCCCCGGCGTCCGGCGGCTTTGATCTGGTGCGCAACGGCGAGTTCTGGCTGAATAAAGTGGGTATCGGGCTGCTGTTGTTTGGCGTAGCCTTCTTGTTCAAATACTCGGTGGATCAGGGCTGGCTGGTACCGTCCGTGCGCGTGGGGATCGGCGGCGCCATCGGCCTGATTTTGCTGGTGCTGGGCCTGCGCCTGTACGAGGACCGCCCGCACTTCAGCCAGGTGCTGCTGGGCGGCAGCATCGGCGCGTTTTACATCTCTGTCTATGCCGCTTATCAACTCTTCGGGTTGGTGCCCTACAACGTCGCCTTCGGGTTGATGGGCAGCGTTACCGTGCTGGCTTTCCTGCTGGCCGTGCGCCAGAACGCGGCGGTTCTCTCGCTCATCGGCACGGCGGGTGGGTTAGCGACGCCGTTCGTGCTCTATAGCGGATCGCATAATCTGCCGGGGTTGATCGCCTATGTCTGCCTGATCCTGTTGGGCGTGAGCGCCATCTACTTCTATCGCGGCTGGCATTCGCTTGTCTGGACCGCGTTCGCCGGTGTGTGGGCGGTTTTGGCCCTCACGGAACTCGACTTCATGTTGTCGGGCACGCACCTCCCGGCTGACCGCTGGGCCTTGCAACTCGGCTTTGGCGCAGGTTGGCTGGCTTTCGCCGCCCTGCCGGTGATCCGCGATGTCCTCTGGACGCGCAACCCGGAGCGCTGGCAGCACCCGGCCTTCGACCCGCTGGCCGCGGCGGTGCCGGACGCCACGGCCCGGCGCATCGATCTCCATGTCTACCTGCTCACGCTGATCACGCCGGTTCTCGCCCTGGGGCTGTCGGTCCCCATCTGGAATCTGCCGCAGGAAACCTGGGGCCTGCTGATCCTGGCCGGTTCGGCCGTCTATATCCTCGCCGCGCAGGCGCTGCGCAAGGTCCATCCGGCGCTCGGCTACACCCATGCCCTGCTGGCGTTGACCTTTGCCACGCTGGCTCTGGTGCTGTTGCTGGAAGGCAGCGTGCTCTATTTCGCGCTCGCCGCCGAAGCCGCCATGCTGCTGCTGCTGGCCCACCGGCTCAAGGATCGGGGCACGGCTATCGCGGGGCATCTGCTCTTTGCGGCGGTGGGGGTCTGGTTCCTCTGGCGCGTCTTATTCACCTATGCGCTGCCAGCTCCGCCTTTCGATGCCGCGGCGCTGACCGACCTGGTGGTGATTGGGTTGGCCCTGGCAGTGTCTACCGTCGTGGACGGGCCGGATGCCGTCTGGGCTTATAGGCTGCTTGGCTACCTGGCGGGGTTGGCCTGGCTGTGGCGCCAATTGGGTGGCCCCGGTGCGTCGGGCGAATACCTCAGCGTTGTCTGGGCTATCTATGCCGCCGGACTCCTGTACTGGGCAATCCGGAGCGGCACACAGTATATAAATGGGCGCCCGACGCCGGAATGGGGGGCCGGGCACACGGGGTTCCTGGCCCTGACGCTCTGGTTCGTGACCCGGCTGCCGCTCTATGGGCTACCTGGCCCGGCACTGGTCAACGCGCGCGCGCTGAGTGACCTGGCCGCCATTGGCCTGGCACTCGGTGTATCGACGTGGCTGCGCCCGCGCGATCTTGCCTGGCTCTACCGCCTCGGCGCCCATCTGGCGCTGCTCGCCTGGTTCTGGCGGGAACTAAGTCCCCTGCCGAACGGCAACGGCCTGGTCACTGTCACCTGGACCGTCTACGCGCTGGGGCTGCTGGTCGCCGGGTTGCGGTCCACCGAGCGCCGCCTCATCTACGGGGCGCTGAGCACCTTGCTCCTGGTGGTGGCGAAACTTTTCCTGATCGATCTCGTGGCCCTGGACGCGATCTGGCGCATCCTGCTGTTCCTTAGCATCGGCGGGATGTTCCTCTTCTTGAGCTACTACCTCCAATCGTGGATGCGCCGGACACAAGGCATCTGAGCCTGCCATCCGGTCATACAGCCATATGATGCACCGCGAAGACACGAGAAGGGCGCGAAGAACAAGACTAATATAAATAGCCTTCGCGTTCTTCGTGTCTTCGCGGTGAACTGATGAACGGTGTAAACCCCGCTTACGAACGGGGGCGCCGGCGCGGTGTTGACAGCGCGGCCCGGCCTGTGCTACAATCCGCCTCAATCTGCGATTGGCACCGATGCCGCGCCGCGACCCTGGGTTGTTGCTATCCCCTAGCGGAAGGACCCGGCTTATGTTGCTCCTGTCCGCCGGTTCCGTTGCCACGCCATGAAAGAGTTCACCGACTGGCTGGGCCGGCGCTGGGCGCGGTCGCTGAGCGTCAAGCTGGAGGTGCTGCTGGTCGTCAGTACCCTCGGCCCGGTCGGAGTGCTGCTGTTGCTGCTCTGGCTGACCGGCAGCCTCTGGCCGGCCCTGATCGGCCTGGTCGTGATGCAAGGTGTCGTGCTGGTCCTCGGGCGCCGGGCCATTATCTGGTTGATCCGCCCGCTGCGCGAGTTGACCACCCGGCTGCGGCTCACGGCCGCCGGCGATCTCCGCCACCGCTTGCCCACCCGTACCGCCGCCGCGCAAGCCGGCGCCCTCCAGGCGTTTGTCGCCCAGCACGTGGACGCGATCCTGCTGGCCGCCGTGGACGACGAGGGCCTGGTGCCTGCCGCCCGCGCCGCCCGCCGGGCCGGCATGCCGGTCGTCGCCGTGGACTCGCGCCTGGCCGATGCCCAGGCCGCCAATGCCGTGGTCATGACCGACAACCACGGCGGCGGGCGTATGGCCGGGGAGGCCCTGATCCGCCTGCTGGACGGCCACGGCCAGGTGGCTGTCGTCGGGCTGTCGCCCCACCAGTCACACGGGCGGGCGCGCGAGGCCGGGTTCCGCGAAGCGCTGGCGGCGGCACCGGACATCGACATCGTCGCCGTGCAGTATGCCTTTGGCGATAAAGTGTTAAGCCGGCGCATTACCGAGGAACTCCTGCGCACCTACCCGGCGCTGGCGGCCGTTTATGCCGTCAACGAGGGCGCGGCGTGCGGCGTGCTGGCGGCGCTACGCGGCCATACGCTTCGCGATCGCCGCGTGCGCGTGGTGGCCTGGGATGCCGCGCCCGAAGAATTACAGGCGCTGGAGTCCGGGCTGATCGACGCACTGATCGTCCAGAATGCCTGGATGCTGGGCTACTGCGCCGTCGATACGGCCCTGGCCGTAATCGAGGGGCGGGCGGGGGCGCCGGTGGTGCATCTCACCACGCGCTTGATCCGCCGGGAGGACCTGGGCAACCGCGAGGTTCGCGCCTGGCTCACCGGAGCGCCGCCCACCGGCCATGAGGCGCCGCCGAGCGCGCCCGATGAGCTTTACCGCATTGGATTCGCACGCAAAGGGCGCGGAACCGTCTTCTGGGAGCAGGTGACGGCCGGCGCGGCGGCGGCGGCCCGCGATAGCGGGGTCCGTCTCCTGTATCACGACAGCGGCGAAGGTGACGCCGACGAACTGGGCGCGCTCGCCGAGACCTTCAACCAGATGATCGACAGCATTCGTTCGTTAGTGCTGCGGCTGCAACAAGAAGCAACGGTGATCGGGCCGCACGCCCAGGAGTTGGTCCAGTCGGCGGCGGGTCAGGCCGCGCTGGCCCGCGAACAGACCGTGGCCCTGGAGCGCCTGAGCCATGGCGTGGATCGTATGAGCCTGGCCGCCCAGCAGATCGTCGCCGGCACCGAGGCGGTGGCCGAGAGCGCCGCCGGGACCCTGCGCGGCGTCACTCAGGCCGAACTCGCGGTCAATGACAGTTCGCAGCGCTTGCAGGCCATTGTCGAACGCCTCACCGAATCGTTGAACCTGCTCAGCGGACACAGCGACCAGGTCACCAGCGGCGCCGATGCCATGGGCGACATCGCCGATGAGACTCACCTGCTGGCCCTGAATGCCACCATCGAGGCAGCCGGCGCCGGGGCCTACGGCCAGCGCTTCGCCGTCGTCGCCGATGCCATACGCGAACTGGCCGGCCAGGCCCTGACCACCACGCAAGAGTTCCAGAGCATTGCCGCGGAGATGCGCCTCGCCGCACGGGAGGCGCTCGCCGCCACGCAGGACAGCGTGCGCGGCACGGACCTGAGCATGGACCTGGCGGTACAGGCGCGCGATGCCATCCAGGGTATCGCCGGGCTGGCCCAGCACACCAGCGACGCCGTCCAGGCCATCACCCGCGCCGTCGCCGAGCAGCAGGAAACCAATACCGAGCTGGCGGGCTTTGCCGGGCAAGTCACGGCTACCGCCCGCGAGGCCGCCACCGCCAGCGCCGCGCTCAGCCAGGTGGCACAAGACTTGACGGCGGTGGTCGCGCGGCTGCAGGAGAGTGTTACGGCCTTTCACATCGAGCAAACCGGGCCGCCCGGCGCGCAGCCTGCCGGCGGCGGCGACCTGGAACGCCGTTCCGCACCCAGTCCTTCCATCGCGCGAGTGTAGCGCCGGGATGCGCGGGAATCCGCTTGCCCCGCGTAACGTGTGGCGCGCCTGCGCCGTATAACACCGTGAGTCCGGGCCACGCTGCCGGATGATCCGTCGTATCCAACCACTATACACCAACCTATACCAACGAAGGGAATACGCGATGCCCCCTCTGGACGCCCCAATTGTGGCCGTCACTGTCTTTACCGATCGCGCCCGCGTGACTCGCCGTGGCATAATCCACCTGGCGCCCGGCGAACACGCGCTGGCGCTCACCGGCCTGCCCGTGGGTCTGGATGAAGACTCGGTCCGCGCCGCGGGCCGGGGCGCGCAGGTCCGTATCCTCGGCGTGGAAGTGCGCACCGAGGTGGTGACCCAGGCCGCCGACCCGCACCGCGCTACCCTGGATGCGCGCCTGGAGGCGTTACAGGATCAGGACAAGGCCCTGGCCGACGGCGAAGCGACGCAGGAGGCCCGCACGCGCTTCCTGGACACCCTGAGCACGCGCGGGGCCGCGGGGCTGGCCCGCACCTTCGCGGCAGGCACATTCGCCCTCGACAACGTGGAGACCCTGGCCGCGTACCTGACCCGCGAACATGAGGCGGTCGCCGCCCGCCGCCGCGAGATCGCCGCACAGCGGCGCGCGCTGGCCGCCGAGATGGCCGCCGTGCGCGGGCGCATCCCGGCGCCGCTCCCGCCGGGGAACCCCGGCCGCCAGGAGCGCACCATTGTCGTCACCGTGGAAGCTGCCGCCG
>JAICKM010001040.1 GCA_025927935.1 Chloroflexia bacterium
AGTGGCCCAGCACGATGGGGCGGGCCAGCCCCAGCGCGGCGATCAGCCGCGCCAGGTCGCGCGCTTGCACGGCGGCGCCGTAGCCCGGGTCCACGCCGGCCACCTCGTCGGGGGCGGCGGAGCGCCCGTGGCCCCGCGCGTCCACCATGATCACATCGTATTCCGGCGCGAGAGCTTCCGCCACCGTCGTCCAGCACAGGCCGTCGTCGCCGACCCCGTGGGCCAGCACGAGCGGCGACCCGCCCCCACCGGTGCGCGTATAATGCAGCCGCAGCCCGTTTACCAGCACATCGCCCGCTTGCCAGGAATTCATGATCCCTCCTCCGCGCGTCATAGCGCGTATGTTGAGCAACGCCGAGCATTTCGTGTGCCAGCCCGCGCCGGCGGGCTGCGTCGCCGTTGCCGCGGTTGATGAACTTTTACAAAAGAATCAGGATATGCTAAGATGGGCGCGTCACTCATCTGAGGAGGTGCCTGCCATGGCCGTGGCCTTTTCCCTCCAGTTAACTGCCGAGCAACGGCGCGAACTGACCACCGCCCGCGATCGCCATCCCAAACCCTACGTCCGCGAACGCGCCGGCGCCATCCTCAAAGTCGCCGCCGGCGCCTCCTTGCGCCAGGTCGCCCGCTTCGGCTTACTCAAACCCCGCCAGGAGGAAACCGTCAGCCGCTGGGTCCATGCCTATCTCGAACGCGGCCTCCCCGGCCTCTTGGTCGCTAAAGGCAGCGGGCGCAAGCCTGCTTTTTCCCCCTGCGCACCCGCACCCGGAGCGCGCCAAAGAAGCCGTGCTGCACGTACTGCGGCGCGACCCCCACCAGTTGGGCGTGGCCCGCGCCCGCTGGACCCTGGCGCACCTGCTGGCGCACCTGCCCTGGCTGCGCTTGCGCACTCCCGCCGGGCTGTGGCGCCTGCTGCGCCGCTTGCACCTCGGCTACAAACGCGCCCGGGACCACGTGCATAGTCCCGACCCGGATTACGACGCCAAGCTTGCCGTGGTCGCCGCCGTGCGCCGCCAGGCCCAAGAGCAGCCGCGTGCCACGGTCGTGCTCTATCTGGATGAGATTACCATTTATCGGCAACCGACCCTGTCGTGGGCCTATGAGGAGCAGGGTCCCACCCAGCCGTTGGCGCAACGCTCTTACGGGCGCAACACCGCGACGCGGGTGATCGCGGCCCTGGACCCTCGCGACGGGCGGGTGGTCTACCACCAAGCGCGCCACATTGGCCTGAGCGAGTTGGTGAGTTTCTATCAGCAGGTGCGCGCCGCCTACCCGACGGCGCAGCGGCTCTATCTGGTCATGGACAACTGGCCGATCCACTGGCACCCGGACGTGCTGACGGCCTTGGAGCCGCAAGAGAGCACGTTCCCGGTGTATCGGCCGCCGAACTGGCGGCTGCACCCGCGGCGGGAGACGGTGGGGCGCTGGCGGGAGTTGGCCTTGCCGATCCAGTTAGTACCGTTACCGACCTACGCGAGTTGGTGCAACCCGATCGAGAAGCTGTGGCGCAAGCTGCGCCAGGAGGAGTTGCACCTGCATCGGCTGGCGGAGGCGCTGGCAGAGTTACGGCAGCGCATCGCGACCTGGCTGGAGCAGTACGACCAGGGGTCCCAGGAGCTGCTGCAGTATGTCGGGCTGCTATCCTGATTCTTTTGTAAAAGTTCATCAACCGCCGAATCATCTATCACGGAGGACAAAATGCCCTGGGACCCCGATGTCTATCACAAATTCGAGCGCGAGCGCGCCGCCCCGTTCACCGACCTGCTCGCACTGGTCCGCCCCCGTGAGGGCATGCAGGTCATCGACTTGGGCTGCGGCACCGGCGAACTCACCCGCCGCCTGGCCGACGCCCTCCCCGGCAGCACCGTCCTCGGCC
>JAICKM010000320.1 GCA_025927935.1 Chloroflexia bacterium
GAGGACGAAGGCTTCGATCTGGCCCCCGGTCAGACGTCGTTTTCGGCTGCGCCGGACGATGACGAGCCGGCCGAGTAGCCGGAGCTGGAGGATTTAGAACATGGCTGCACGTCATAGAATTGGTGGGCGCCAGCTCGGTCGAAATAGCGGCCAGCGGCGCGCGCTCTATCGCAACCTGCTGGTGTCGCTCGTCACCCATGAGCGCATCCGCACGACCGAGGCGAAAGCCAAGGAAATCCAGCCGATGATCGAGAAATTGATCACCATCGGCCGGACGGATACCCCGCACAACCGCAACAACGCGCGCTCGATCCTGGCGAACGAGACGGCGGTGGCGCGGCTGTTCGAGGAAGTGGGGCCGCGGTTCGTGACCCGCCCCGGCGGTTACACCCGTATCTTCAAGATCAATACGCGCCCTGGCGATGGGGCGGTGGTTTGCCAGATCGAAATGGTTGAGTGATAGGGTCGCGCGCCAGGCGCGCTGTCGCGCCCTTTTGAGCTTTTGCGTTTCTGGTGTTGTACAAATTAACACTTGAATATGAGGGCACCCATTTCCACGGCTCCCAGGCCCAGGCTCCCGAACGGGGGCGGACGGTGCAGGGCGAGATGGAAAGCGCGTTAGCTCGCCTGACCGGCGGTCCCGTGCGGATCGCGCTGGCCGGGCGCACCGACGCCGGGGTGCATGCCCGCGGCCAGGTAGCCTCCTTTGTCCTGGAGCGTCCCTGGGAACCTGCGGTGCTGCAACGCGCCTTGAATGCCGTTCTGCCGCCCGACGTGGCGGTCCGCGCCACAGAACCGGCGCCGGAAGGCTTTCATGCTCGTTTCAGCGCCAGGGGCCGCGCCTACCGGTATCTGATCCGGCAGGCGCCCGCGCCGGCTCCGCTGCTGCGCGCCTATACCTGGCATGTGCGCTCGCCGCTCGACGTGGCGGCGATGCACACGGCGGCGCAGGCGCTGGTGGGCCGGCACGATTTCGCCTCCTTTTGTGGGGCGGGGCTGGGGGTACCGCCGGCTGACGGCGATACGGAGAAACCCAGCACCGTGCGAGAAATCGTTACGGCCTCGTGTGCGGCCTGGCCGCTGCGGAGCCTCTTTGAAATCGACTCGGCGGAAGCCGCGGCTGAACGGCTGATCGCCGTGGACCTGGCGGCAAATGCGTTTTTGCCGCAGATGGTGCGGACTGTGGTCGCCACGTTGGTCCAGGTGGGGCAGGGCAAGGTGAGTCCTGCCGCCTTTGCCGCCATTCTGGATCGCGCGGACCGCCGCGCAGCCGCCGCAACGGCGCCCCCCCAGGGGCTGTGCCTGCTGCGGGTTTGGTATTAACGTCGTTGCGCGTTTCGCGTTGCATGGTTCCCGCTCGCCGGGAATCCGATATACAGGAGTAGGAAATGAACCAGCAAAAGACCTGGACCCCGAAGGGCGCCGAAGCGGCCCCTCAGCGACAGTGGCATCTGATTGATGCCAAGGGCCAGACCCTGGGCCGGTTGGCGGTGCTGATCGCTCGCTTGCTGCGCGGCAAGCACAAGCCCAACTTTACGCCGCACCTCGACATGGGCGACTACGTGATCGTGATCAACGCGAGCGAAGTGGCCGTGACCGGGAACAAGCTGCGCCAGAAGATGTACTACCGGCACTCGAACTATCCCGGCGGCTTCAAGGCCATCCCTTTGCAGGAGCACATGCGCAAGCACCCCGCCGCCCCCATCGAAGAGGCGGTGCGTGGGATGCTGCCGCGCAACAATATGGGCGATAATCTGTTCCGCAAGCTGCATGTGTACGCCGGCCCGGCTCACCCGCATCAGGCGCAGAACCCGACGACCTATGACATGAACCAGGCCGCCGAGGAAACCGGCCAGACCCACTAATCTGGAGAGGATGCCATGACACAGAACAAGAGCTACTACTATGGCACCGGCCGGCGCAAGAGTGCTGTCGCCCGTGTGCGCCTCTATCCGGGGACCGGCCAGATCGTGGTCAACGGCCGTAGCCCTGAGCAGCACTTCGGCGGGCGCGTGTTCCACGAGCGCATCGTGACCGCGCCGCTGCGCGTCACCGACACGACCGGCCGCTGGAACGTGATGGTGAAGGTCGTCGGCGGGGGCACGACCGGCCAGGCCGGCGCCATCTCGCACGGCATCGCCCGCGCCCTTTGCGACGCCGATACCGAGGCGTATCGGTCGGCTCTCAAGAAGGCCGGCCTGCTGACCCGCGATGCGCGCGTCAAGGAGCGCAAGAAGGTCGGCCTGAAGCGCGCCCGCAAGGCGCCGCAGTACACCAAGCGCTAAGGACGAGCCGTCTGCCGTCTGCCGTCAGGAGTTTATCCTGACCGGCTGTGCGGCGGCTAGTAGCCGGGTCCGGTAATCGCCTCTGTAGGGGCCGGTTTCAAACCGGCCCGGCGCCCGAATCAAAGAGACCTCTTGATCTACGCGGTAGAGTTGTGACTCTGCATGCGCGGCAAGAGGTCTCTTTGATTTTGTCGTGTTGTCCGAAAACAGGACAATACCGGGGTCCTTTTTGCGGGTATATGTCTGTCAGGTTAACATCTGATCTGCCGGTTTTGACAAAGGCGGGCCAATATTGTATGATGAGATATTATGTGCCCTCCCGCAAACAGCACGGCATACCACGATGATGTTGGTAATTTATCGTTGGTTAGACAGGAGATTGGGTGAAGAATCTACTTGGCCGTTTGATGGGCCGCTCATTTGATGAGCTAAAGTCCATCGCGACATCGTGGCATATCCCCATTACTGACCTTAACCACAACGACGCGGCCATCGCCATCTATCGCGAGATGACGGAAAAGACCAATGTGCGCGCCGTCTGGGAAACCCTCAACACGGAAGAGCGGGCATTTCTCGGCTGGCTGCTGGAGCAGCGCAACCAGATGACCCTGGTCGATGACCTGGCCGCCCAGTTGAACCGGCCCGCGGAGACCGTCGAGGCCCTGCTGGCCGGACTGAGTGGCCTGGGCCTGCTCGATGTCGAAGAGGCCCTGGTGCGCGGCAGCCGGGTCGTCTCAGCGGGCGATAACCTCTATGCCTGGGGGATGCGCAACCAGACCCCCGCCGTGAAGCGCCGGGTGGCGTCGATGTCCGGCGAGGTCAGCCGGGTGCTGGTGGCCGTGCAGAGCGAGATGCTGGGCGGCGAGCCGTTCGACGAGGCACTGGCCGTGCTGCTGGATCGGCTCGATGCGCCGGTGCTGGAACGCATCGCCGCGCGCTGGCATGTGCCCGATTTGCGCTATATGGCGAAGCCTGCCGTCATCGAGATGCTGGATGCCATGCTGGAGGGCGCCGAAACCCGCGAGCGGATGCTCTGCGAGGTCAGCCCCGACAGCCGGCGGCTGTTTGAGTACCTGTGCGAGCGCGAGGGTCGCGGCACGGCGGCGGAGGTTATGGCCGCCTTTAGCTGGACCCACCACGATCTGCACCGTCACTTTACGGCGCTCGAAGTGCGGGCGCTGGCCTTTGAGACGCTCTGGCACGACCGGCGGATGGTGTTTATTCCCCGCCAGGTACGCTGCCCGCAGCCGGGCGCCGTCTCCACCGCGCCCCAGGTGGCCGCCGCCACCGATCCGCCCGTGGTCGATAGCCGCCTGCCGTTCGCGTTGCCCTGGAACCTGCTCAGCACGCTGGCCTATTTTTCGCAGAACGAAGTCGTCATCAACCGTCATAACAACGAACTGCCCAAGCGGACGCTCAAGCGCCTGCTCGACTCCTTCCAGCAGCCGGACCCGGCCACCGGAGACGCCTACCTGAATCTCGTTCTGCATTTCGCCGAGACGCTGGGCCTGCTGGCCGAGGAGGAAGAAAGCCGCCGCAAGATCGCCGGGCCGCGCCTGGCCGACTGGGTGCGCCTGCCGTTTACTGCCCAGGCCCGCCGCCTCTACGCGGTCTGGCTGGAAGACCGCCACCTGCGCGAAGACCCGGCCTCGCCCTTCTTCCTATGGCGTGCCCCCGACCCGACCGGCGCGCGCAAACGCCTCGTCGCGCACCTGGCCGAGTGCCCGCTGGAGACCTGGCTCAACCTCGACAGCTTCTTGCAACATATCTACGGCGTGGATCCCTACCTGCTGGTCAGCCGTGACGAACTGGTGCGCCAGTTGGGTGTCAAGGGGCTGCGCGATTTCCAGGCGCGCTGGATGACTAACGAAGGCGCATTGCTGACCAGCATGATCAGCGGCGCCCTGCTTTGGATGGGCGCCGTGGACCTGGGCCGCGACCGCGCCGGGCAGGTGGTGGCCTTCCGCATCACCCCGGCGGGCGCCCGGCTGTTCGGCCACCCGCAGGCGTCCACCGAGACCGATCCCGCCCGCAAAGCCTTCCTTGTGCAGCCCAACTTCGAGGTGCTGGTCATGGCCCCGGAGGCCCGCGCTATCTGGACGCTGCTGCTGTGCGCCGACCTGGCCCGTCACGACCGCGTCAGCGTCTACACTATCACCAAGGAGAGCGTGCTGCGGGCGCGCGCCGGGGGGCTGAGTTCGACCGCGTTACAGGAATTCCTGACTTCCAACAGCCAGAAGGCCGTGCCGCAAAACGTGTTGCAATGCATCAGCGACTGGGCGCGCGGCTATAAGCGCACAGTGCTGCAGAAGGCCACGCTGCTCGAAGTCGACGACGCCGAGATCCTGGACGAGTTGCTGTCGTCGCGGCGCCTGAAGGGCTTCGTGGCCCGGCGCCTCACGCCGACTGTGGCCCTGATCCGGCTGCCGCGTACCACCGTCTGGACCCGCGACGATCCGTGGCAGAAGCTGGCAAAGGAGTTGCGCACCGCAGGCTACTTCCCGGAGATCCTGGAAGAGGCCGGGCGCGTGGAGAAGCCGCGCGCCCGCCGCGCGGCGACCGACAAAGATAACGGCGGCCCGCCCGCCTCCGGCGCCACGGGTTCCGACGGCGGTCCGTCCCCCGGCCCACGTCCGGCTCGCCCGCGCCGCCCCATCCGCAAAAACGGCCGCCTCACGGCCGCATCATGAGCAGGCTGTCATAGGGCGCTTGTTACTCTGGGCGGAGCGCAGAGTCTCGGCTTTGGGGCGACGATACGGAGATTCTTCGCTGCGCTCAGAATGACGGGTTCAGATTGACAGACTAATGAGAGGGAAGCACGTATGATCGCCGGACTCCGTGGCCGGTTGGCGGGGAAGGAAGCCGACAGCGTCATTATCGACTGCGGCGGGGTGCTCTACCGGGTCTTCGTGCCCGGCTCCGCCCTGAGCGAGCTGAGCGCGGACGGCGCCGAGGTGCTGCTGCATACGCACCTCGCGGTGCGCGAAGACTCCATGACGCTCTACGGCTGTACCACGCGCCGCCAGTTAGACCTGTTCGAGACCTTGCTCAACGTGACGGGCGTCGGCCCCAAGGTGGCCCTGGCGATCATTGGCAGTATGCCCGCCGACGCCCTGGAGCAAGCCATTGCCCAGGGCGACCTGGTCCTGCTGACGCGCGTGCCCGGCGTGGGCAAAAAGCTGGCCCAGCGCCTGGTGCTGGAACTCAAAGGCAAGCTCGACCTGGCCGCGTTGGGCGTGGGCGCGCCCGGCGCCGTGCGCCTCACCGGCCCGCTGGCCGAGGTGGCCGAGGCCCTGGGTGCGCTCGGCTACAATGCGAGCGAGGTCCAGCAGGTGTTGCCCAAGCTGCCGCAGGACGGCTCGGTGCCGGTCGAGGATCTCGTCATGCAAGCCTTGCAGCAGATGGGCCGCTAGCTGCCGCGGCTACCGGCAAAAGATGGGATTTTCACTATGGAAGATCTAGAACTGGGCGCGGTCGAGGCCGCGTATGCGCGCCTGCGCGATGTCGTGCGCCGCACGCCGGTGCTGGATTGGGGCGTGACCGGCGGCACCGGCTGGCGCCCGCCCGTGGGCCAGCGCCTGACCTTGAAGCTCGAACACTTGCAGATCACCGGCTCGTTCAAGGTGCGCGGCGCCTGGAACCTCATCGCTGATCTCCCGGCGGCAACGCGGGCGCGCGGGCTGGTGACGGCGTCGGGCGGCAATCACGGCCTGGCGGTGGCCTGGGCCGCCGCGCGGGCGGGCGTGGCCGCCACGGTCTTCCTGCCGCAGATGACTCCCGCCGCGCAAGAAGCCAAGATCCGCAGCTTCGGCGCCACCGTCTTCCGCCACGGCCTGGCCTGGGACGACGCCTGGGAGGGCGCGGTGGCCTACGCCGCGGAGCGCGACTTGCCGCTGGTTCATCCTTTTGACGATCCGCATGTTGCCGCCGGGCAGGGCACGGTGGGCCTCGAACTATTGGAGCAGGCGCCCGATCTCGATCTGCTGGTCGTCGCCGTGGGCGGGGGCGGGTTGCTGGGCGGTATCGCCGCCTATGCCAAGCAGCGCCAACCGAATTTGCGCATCGTCGGCGTCGAACCGGCGGGCGCAGCCAGCATGAGCGCGGCGCTGCGGGCCGGGGAGCCGCTGGCCCTGCCCAGTGTGCAAACCATCGCCCACACCCTGGCTCCGCGTCGCGTGAGCCGGCTGACCCTGGATCTCTGCCGGCGCTACGTCGAATCGGTGGTGCTGGTCGAAGACGCCGATCTGGTGGCGGCCATGGAATTGCTCTGGGCGGACGCGAACCTGCTTGTGGAGCCGAGCGGTGCCGCCACCCTGGCCGCGTTGATGGCCGGGCGCATCCCCGGCGCGGAGGCCGCCCGCCATATCGGCATCGTCGTCTGCGGCGCCAATGTGGATGCCGCCCCGGCCATCGCCCTGGCGACGGGCCGTCACGCCTGAGTCGATGTATCGCTATAGGATTTAATCTAACGTTAATCTACGCGTCCTTGCTGCCCTGGGATCAACATGGTACACTGAAGATCATACCGGAGTCTGACGAGGCGCTTTGCAGAACTCTATTATCCCCCTATCGCGGCCTGGTTCTGAAAGGATTGTGCTATGGTGCTGATGCCGTTATTCGCCATGATCGTGGGTTTTGCCCTGGCGATCGTCATCCTGAACCACTATGCCGCTAACCCGGCCCGGCGCACGCACGAGTTCATCTGGGGCCTGTCCTTCTTCCTGTTCGGACTCGGCGCGCTGGCCGAAGTGGCGGCGGATTTCGTGGGTTGGACCGACACGATGGCCCGCGTGTACTACATCAGCGGCGCGATCCTGGCCGTGGCCTACCTGGGGCTGGGCGAAGCCGTGCTGCTGTGGCCCGGTCGCGTCGCCCGCATCGTCATGATCATCGGCGCGCTGTTCACCGCCGCGACCCTGCTGGCCCTGTACTTTGCCCCGCTCGATACCCAGGTGCTGACCAGCGATGCCCCCTGGCGCGCGGTGGCGCCCAAAGGCTCGCTGCCCGCCATCCTGGCCGGGGTCAGCAACAGCATCGGCACGCTGCTGATCGTCGGCGGCGCGCTCTATTCAGCCTGGGTCTTCTGGCGCAAGGGCATCATGCGCAGCCGCATGATCGGTTGCCTCTTGCTGGCCGCGGGCACCATCGTCGTCGCAACCGGGGGCGTGCTCGCCGGGTGGCTGGGCCAGCACGCCTGGCTCTATCCGCCGATGGCCGTGGGCGTGGCGATCATGTTCGTGGGCTATTTGCAAACCACGCGGGCGCCGGCGCCCAAGCCGGCCACGCAGCCCTCGTAAGTTCGATCCTGTCCTGATCCGCCCCGCCGGGCTGCATTCCCTGGCGGGGCCGTTTTGTGCCCCGCATGCAGGAGCGCTTTATGACGGAACCTCGGC
>JAICKM010000066.1 GCA_025927935.1 Chloroflexia bacterium
TCGACCCGGTGATCAAGCTGGCCGCGCAGTACCCGGTCCTGAGCTTGACCAGCCACGAGCCGACGCTGGAAGAAGCGTTCCTGGCCTACTATCGGCCGGATGGCGTCGCGCCCGCCGTGGAGGCGGAGAAGGAAGCCAGCCATGTTGCGTAACATCTTTCTCAAGACCCTGCGCGACAACCGCTGGGGCATCCTGGCGGTGGGCCTGGGGTTGGGCCTGGTCCTGCTGGTCACGATCACGTCGTATCCGTCGCTGTTTACCGGCAGCGCAGCCGAGCGAGCGCGCCAGACCGCGGAATTCTCAGCACTCCTCAAGTCTTTCGGTGCGCTGCTTGGTGAGGCGGTACCCATCGACACCATTGGCGGCTTCCTGACCTTTCGCAGCCTGGGCTTTTTGCCGGTGCTGGTGGGGCTGTGGGCGGTGATCGTCGCCGCCGGGCTGATCCGGGGTGAGGAAGAGCAAGGCGCACTGGATGTGCTGCTCACGACGCCGCACGGGCGCCCGGCCGTGTTCGGGCAAAAGGTAGCGAGCATGGGCCTGGGCCTCGTGCTGATCCTGGTCCTGATGGGCGCGTGCATCGTCGCCGGGGTGGCTGCCATCAACGATACGATGCCCTTCGACCGGATCGTGGCGGCGCTGGTCAACATGGGCCTGATCACGGCCTTCTGGGCGGCGCTTGCCCTGGTGCTCGCGCAACTGGTGGCGGTGCGGCGCACGGCCTCGACGATCACGGGCGGCATGCTGTTCCTCACCTTTGTGCTGGATAACGTGCTGACCGGGATCGACAGTCTGAAGGGTGTGGCCTGGGTGCTGCCGTTCCACTATTACTCCGTCAACAAACCGCTGGTGCCGGGCCGGGCGCTAGAGTATGGCGCGGGCACGGTGCTGGCCGTGGGTACCGTGGTGCTGCTGGGGTTGGCGCTCTGGATGTTCGTGCGGCGCGACGTGGGCGCCGTGTTCCCCCTGCTGCCGGCTCGCCAGACGGCGAACCGGGGCGGGAGCCTGGCGCTGCTGGGTTCGATCTTCAGCAAGACGCTGCGCGACCTGATCGGGCCAACCTTGGGCTGGGGGCTGGCGCTGGCGGCTCTGGGCGCGTTGCTGGTGGCCGTGGCGAACGAGGCCGTGGCGCCCATGCGTGACGTGATTCGCAACGTGGCCTGGCTCGGCGCGCTGTTCGGGGATCTGGCGACCACCGAGGGCTACCTCTCCAGCTTCATGGATGGGGTGCTGCCCCTGTTCCTGGCTTTCTTCGCCGTGATCCAGATCGCCAACTGGGCCGGCGACGAAGAGAGCGGGCGGATGGAGTTGCTGGTGAGCGAGCCGGTGCCGCGCTTGCAGATCTTGCTGGCCCGCTACGGCGCGATCGTGTGCAGCCTCGTGGGCATCCTGGTAATCCAGGGCGTCACGTTACTCGGTACCGCCGCCCTGACGAATACGGCACTGGATGCCGGGCGTGTGGTGGGCTTCCTGTTCGGTATCGGCGTGCTCGTGCTGGTGGTGCTGGCCTTTGGCCTGGCGGTCGCCACCTGGCTCAAGCAGCCCGGCCTGGCCGTGCCGATCACCGGGGGGGTGCTGATCATCATGTACTTTGTCGATCTGCTGGGCGGCTTCTTCACCTGGCCGGAAGCGGTGCGCGATCTGTCGATCTTCCACCTCTATGGCCGGCCCCTGGTCGAAGGGCTGGCTTGGGGCAACCTGGCCGTGCTGGTGGTGGCGGCGCTGCTGCTGGCCGGGGGCAGCCTGGCCGGGTTCGCCCGGCGCGACATCGCCAAGTAGGGGCGGGCGCCGGGGGCGCCCGTCAGGCTTCTGCGCGCAACGAGGGGCATCCGGGCGCACGACCAACCTAACCCCCCGGCCCCCTTCCCGCCACGGGAAGGGGGAGACATACGGAAGGCCAATTTCCCCTCCCTGCCGCGCGGAGGGGTCGGGGGAGAGGTTGCCCGCCCACCGGGATGTATAATCATGGGGTACACCCGGCGCCGGGTGCGCCAAACGCAACCTGCCGGCGCGGTGGCTGTAACCGGAGTAGCAGCCACCGCGCTCGTTCGTTAAAGAGCGGGGAACCTGGCATCATCTCGCAACAGAACCATTGAGTACTTCTTCATTGTCATGCTGAACGCAGTGAAGCATCTCGTCTCCGTAGCTACCAAACGAGACTCTTCGCTCCGCTCAGAGTGACAAGTACAACTGGACGCTGTATTGAGTAACAGGAGGTTTGCCGATGCGCTACCAAATCCGTGAGCGGTTCTTCCGCCTGGGGGAGGACTCCGATATCACCGACGACCAGGGCCGGCCCGTCTATCACGTTGACGGCAAGGTCTTGACCCTGCATAACACCCTTATTATGCGCGACATGGCGGGGAACGAGGTCGCCAAAGTCGAGCGGCAACTGATCGCCCTCCGCCCCACGTATCATATCAGCCGACCGGGCGCCGCCTCGGCGACGGTTCGTAAGCATCTCATCAGCCCTTTCGTGGACCGCTTCACGATTGATCTGCCCGGTCCTCACGACCTGAACGTGACCGGGAGTCTCTTGGAGCACGAGTACACCATCGCCCGCGACGGGCGGACCGTGGCGGTGGTCTCGAAGCACTGGATCAGCCTCACCGAAACCTACGGCGTGGACATTGCGGAGGAGGAGGACGACGTACTTATCCTGGCTAGTACCCTGGCCCTCGACCTGGCCCAGGACCGGGAACGTGAGGAACGTGAGGAGCGCGAGGAACGGCAGGAACGGCGGTCGGATGACGAATGATCGACCACTAACTAATTGACATAAGCCTGAAATCACTGGATGATTCGATAACCGCTGCTCACAGTGTTTCAGGGAGGCCAATCATGTCACAGCGCCCATAAGCGAACGGTGCCGTCGGCACTACATGAGGCTAGCGTGTGCCCGTCGGGCGCGACGGCTACGCTCCAGATATGATCGGTATGTCCAGCCAGAGTAGCCAGGAGGCCACCACCGGTTGTCCGCCACCGCCGGATTATGTTGTCCGGAAACGACCCTACGAGGATGCTCTGCCCATCTAGGGCAAACGCCACGCAGGTTACAGAGGTATCTTGGTCCGGTAGCCGACGTACCAGCGCTCCGTCTTCTATCCGCCACAAACGGACTTGCTCTCCGGCGGCCACAGCCACCGTTTGCCCGTCGGGTGAGACTGTCAGGTCGAATACCGTCTCCCAAGCCTTCCACCGGCGATCCCGCCAGGTATGGATCAAGGACCAATCTAACGCACGCCACAAATACAAACTGGGGCCGCTAGTACCTACCAAGACCTTGCCGCCTGCTGCGAAGGCTAAGCGCAACGATCCGGCCAGATTGGCGATGCGCATCGTGTGCAGCAACCGGCCATCGGCCACATGCCAGATCTGGATCGCTCCATTGGGATTTCCTGTAACTAATACTTGTCCGTCGGGGGCAAATGCCAGCGTATACGACTCCGGAAGCTGGTGGAGAAGCGCACCATCCTGCACGCGCCGTAATTGCACATGATTCTGCTCATCAGCAGCGGCCAGGATCTGTCCGTCGGGAGAGAATGCGATGATATCTACACTCACATCGTTCGTGAAGTGGGCCAGTTGCTTAGGCTCTGTAGCCGAGTAGAGATAAACTCCCTGAGATGTACCGAGTGCCAGCAGGCGACTATCAGGAGAGTAGCCAAGTCCGTAGATGGGCACACCAGTTGCCCAGCAGTCGCGGGCGGTCTGCTGAACGGGCGGTTCGGCGGGCGATGATCGAAGTGATTCTACGGGACTGATCCAGTCCCGTAGGATGTGACGTAACGACTTGCTCATAAGTTGATCCTTAGCGGTTGACATAAGTCTTAAATCGCACTAGAATGGAAGCAAGCGAGATGGGGCGCCGCCGGACTGCGTGGGGATCTATTCGCCTACTTGCTCCGCATACGCGGCGATCTCGACGAGGTTGCCGTCGGGGTCGCGGATATAGACGGACTGCATGGGACCGAGGGCGCCGGTGCGCGGGACGGGGCCTAGCTCGACGGGGACGCCGCACGCCTGGATGTGGGCGACGACGGCGGCGAGCGGGGTGCGGGTGATCAGGCAGAAGTCGCCGGTGCCGGGGGTGGGGTCCGCGATCTGGGGTTCGATCTGCCGGCCCAGACGATGGAGGTTGATCTTTTGCCGGCCAAACGCGAGCGCGGTGCGCCCCTCTCCGAAGGTGATCACCTCCATGCCGAGCACACGGTGGTAGAAGGCGGAGGTCGCCTCCACATCGCGCACGGTCAGGACAAAGTGGTCGATGCGCTCGATTTCCATGCTGTGATGCCTCCTTGGATGCGGCTGTTCGTGGTGATAGCCGCGCTGATGCTGCTGTTTGTGCTGCCGGGCTGTGGCCCGTTCGCAAATAACCCCGCCGCGCCCGCTACCCCAATTGGCCGGGTGTCCCTGGCGGCTCCGGCGACCACCCGCGTTGCGCGGGAACGATCCCTATCGGTCAGCCGCACGATTGGCGATGCATCGGCGGCGCCGCCCGCGCAAGCGACGGTCGCGGCGCCCGCGACCGTGCCGCCCACGGCGACGAGCACGCCGGATGTGCCTGTGCCCACGGCGACCAGCACCCCGCCGCCGGTGGCGCCCACGCCGCGCCCGCCGGGGCCGCCGTTGGGCCGGTTCGACGCCGTGACCAAGGCGCGGCTGCGGGCCATCTGGCAGGCGGGGCAGGCGCGGGGCCGCCGCCCCAACGTGCTGGCGAAGGTGGGCGACAGCATCACCGCGTCCGGCTCGTTCCTCGCGGACGTGGGCGACGGGCGGGCGGTGCTGGGCAACCACCGGGAGCTTGCCCCTATTATCGCCTATTACCGGGCCGCACGGGTAGATCGCAGCGAGGGCCGCGCGCACAATTCGCTGAACCGCCGCAGCCTGGCGGCGAAGGCGGGGTGGATGGGGTCGGATATCCTGGGCATCCATCCGGGGCGGCCCGTGGTGAAGCCGTCGCCGTTGCAGCAGGAGTACGGGGCGATCAACCCCTCGGTGGCGCTGATCATGTTCGGCACGAACGACATCGATCAGACCGGGGTGGACTTCTTCAGCAGCAACCTGACAGCCATCGTCCATACGAGCATTGATGCCGGGATCATCCCCGTGCTGAGCACCATCCCCGACCGCATGGACTACCCGCAGGCGGCGTACCGCACGGCGCCGTTCAACGACGCCATCCGCGACCTGGCCGCGCAAGAACACCTGCCGCTGATCGAGTACTGGGCGGCGATGCGGCAGCTACCGAACAACGGCCTGGGCAGCGACATGGTCCACCCCAGCATCTACCCCGGCCACGGCTCCGTCACGTTCACCGCCAAGGGGCTGCGCTACGGCTGGAACCTGCGCAACTTCCTGACCTTGCAGATGCTGGCCCGGCTCAAGGCGGTCGTCATCGACAACGGGCTGCCGGAGCCGTAGGCGCTCACCGGCGCTGCATATACCCACAATGCAATACCAGACTGGAAAGGGAAGAGGTGAAAATGGCACAGCCATCCCCATCAACGTGGCCGCTCGTGACCGGCCTTTTGGTCGAACATGCGCGGGGAACCGACCAGCGCTTTTATTGTATTTATCAGCTAACCAGCATGACCGGTGATGTACTATACGGGACTACACGCCTCTGGACCTTGCAGGCGTTTCGGCTTTCGTGGTCGGACATCTCGCCCGAGTTACTCACGGATTGGCAATATTTCTCCACCTTGGTCGCAGCACGACAGTCGATGGGTAATCTCACTAACGAAGAACGCGGTATTGAACCGTTCGAGTACGACAAAACCCGCTATACCGCGGAGCCGGAACGGCACTATTGTCTGTGCTGTGGGTACAAGACGATCGAGGGCTATAAGACGAATTTCGGTTATACGAAGCCGCCTGAAACATATGCGATCTGCGAAATCTGCTTTTGGCAGGATGATTCCGTGGCGTACAGCCACCCGGACGAAGTGATTGGACCGAACCGGGTGTCGCTCCAGCAGGCACAACGCAATTTTCTGGAGTTTGGTGCTTGCGAGCGCCGAGTATTACGCTTTGTGCGCCGGCCCAACGATAACGATGTGCGCGATCCTAACTGGAAGCTGCTGTAAGCGCGATAGGTGCAATCAACCTCCTAATCCTTTTTGCTAGCCCTCTGGTCTACATAGGCGCGGTAGTCGTCGGGGGTGTCGATGTCGCGTGGGATGAGCGCGAGGGGCAGGGGCACGCGCGTGACCCAATCGGGATGCTCGACCATGATCCGGCGCCCGCCCTGGTCGCCGGTGAGTTGGGCCAGGGCGGGGAAGGCGGCACGGCTGAACAGGGTCGGCGGGCCGGGGATGCCGTCATAGACCGGCAGGGTCATGGGCCGCCCTTCGGCCTGGTAGGCGGCTAGCAGCGCAGCGAAGACTGCTGGATCTACTTCGGGCGTATCGCCCAGCACGACGAGCGCCGCCAGCGCATCCGGCCCTAGCGCGGCGATGCCCACCCGCAGCGAGGTCGCCATGCCCTGAGCGTACTCAGCGTTGGGCACGATCCGCACTGGCAACCCGGCAAGCGCCGCCGCCAGCGCGGGCAGGTCGGGCCGCACCACCACGAGCACTTCCCGTAGCCCCAGCGCGAGCACGGATTGCGCGGCGTTCCACAGCAGCGGCTGCTTATCTACCGGGTGAGGGAGCAGCAGTTTGGACCCGGCGCCCATGCGGCTGGAGCGCCCCGCCGCCAGCAGCACGGCGGCGATGCCGGCTTCTTGCCAGGGACCGGTTTCACTATGCATTAATATACATATCCCTTTAGGTTATTATAATACCCGTGCACCGCCGTCGTCGGCAGCGAGCCAGCGCCAGGCTTGCCATTTGCATCCTCCCCCAATAGCGCGCCGGGCCCGCGCGTGTCCGTAGTATACCGCGCTCCGCCTTGGACGGGTAGGCGGCTTTATGGTATCATGGCGCGGTAATCAGATCCCACAGCGGGGCATTTGGGCTGTTTTTCTGCACTCAACGACGAGGGCAACGCATGGCGATTATCAAGTCGGCAATCGATCCGGCGAGCGACGAGTTTCGGGCGAACTATGCCGCGCTGGCCGGGCAGGTGGAAGAACTGAAACGGCGGCTGGCGCAGGTGCGCGAGGGCGGCGGCAAGGCGGCGCTGGAAAAGCATATCGCCCGTAACAAGCTGCCGGTGCGCGAACGCATCCGGCTCCTGTGCGACGAAGGCACGGCCTTTCTGGAGTTTAGCGCGCTAGCCGCCAAAGGCATGTACCACGACGACGCGCCCGCCGCCGGGATCGTGACCGGCATCGGCGTGATCCACGGCCAGGAATGCGTGATCGTGGCGAACGACGCAACGGTCAAGGGCGGCACCTACTATCCCATTACCGTCAAGAAGCACCTGCGCGCGCAGACCATCGCCTGGGAGAACGCGCTGCCGTGCATCTACCTGGTGGACAGCGGCGGGGCCTTCCTGCCGCTCCAGGCCGATGTCTTCCCCGATCAGGAGCACTTCGGGCGCATCTTCTATAACCAGGCGCAGATGTCGCGCGAGGGCATCCCACAGATCGCCGTGGTCATGGGGTCGTGTACGGCGGGCGGGGCCTATGTGCCGGCCATGTCCGACGAGACGGTGATTGTCAAAGGCACCGGGACGATCTTCCTGGGCGGGCCGCCGCTGGTGAAGGCGGCCACCGGCGAGGAGGTCAGCGCCGAGGACCTGGGCGGAGCGGAAGTTCACTCGCGCATCTCCGGCGTGACCGACCACTTCGCCGTGGACGACCCGCACGCCCTCGCGATCACCCGCGACATCGTCGCCAATCTGCACCGCCGCCACTATCACCCCTGGGACGTCCTACCGCCGGAAGCGCCGCTGTATCCGCTGCACGAACTCTACGGCGTCATCCCGCACGACAAGCGCACACCCTACGATGTGCACGAGATCATCGCCCGCATCGTGGACGGCTCGCGGCTGCACGAGTTCAAGACGCTGTACGGGCCGACGCTGGTCTGCGGCTTCGCCCGCATCCTGGGCTATCCCGTGGGCATCCTGGCGAACAACGGCATCCTGTTCTCGGAGAGCGCGCTGAAGGCCACCCACTTTATCGAGCTGTGCACGCAACGCAAAATCCCGCTGGTCTTTTTGCAGAACATCACCGGGTTCATGGTGGGCCGCGAGTACGAGAACAAGGGCATCGCCAAGGACGGCGCGAAGATGGTCATGGCCGTGGCGAACGCCAACGTGCCCAAGTTCACGGTAATTCTCGGCGGGAGCTACGGCGCGGGCAACTACGGCATGTGCGGGCGGGCCTACGGGCCGCGCCAGCTCTGGATGTGGCCCAACGCGCGCATCTCGGTCATGGGCGGGCGCGAGGCGGCCAACGTGCTGCTGACCGTGCGCCGCGACAACCTGCGCGCCCACGGCAAGGATATGACGCCGGACGAAGCCGATGAGTTCATGGCGCCGATTATCGCCAAGTACGAGGCCGAAGGCAACCCGTATTACAGCACCGCCCGCCTCTGGGATGACGGTATCATCGACCCCATCGATACGCGCATGGTGCTGGCACTGGGCATTGCCGCGGCCTGCAACCGGGAGATCCCGGCCACGTCTTTTGGCGTGTTCCGTATGTAGAGGTACACACGATGAGCGATCAGGCAGCCGAGCAGGGCGGATGGAAGTATTACCAGATCCCGCGCAGCGAGTTTTACGAAGAGATGAGTTCCGTGCTGGCCGAGTTCTCCGATTTTGTGCTGGACGATCCTATCGCCGCGACCAAGCTGGATCAGGATATCTATAACGACTGGTTCTACTGCGGCTACGACAGCAGCGTGGGCAGCTTCCGGGTGAGCCTGTGGCCCGCGTATCTGCCGGTCTATGAGGGGTACCAGGAGGGCGAGATCAGCGAGGAGGAGTTCAAGAGCCAGTGCTGGCCCAAAAGCGGCACCGAGCCGGTGACGGTCCATGTGGGCGGCTCCGACGACGTGATCGAGATCGCCGAGGATCCCCAGCAAACCCGCCAACTGGCCGACAGCCTGGCCGAGTTCGCGGGCATCGAACTGGTGGACGACTGGGACGATGTCTCGGAAGGGGATCTGCGGCCCGGCGCGCCCGCGAAGGAACCCGCCGATGAGTGACCTGCGCCGCGAGATAGTGGGCGACGTGGCCCGGATCACACTGGACCGGCCCGCCGTCCATAACGCCTTCAACGCCGCACTGATCGCGGACCTGGAGCGCACGTTCACCGAACTGAGCGCCGATCCGGCGGTGCGGGTGGTGGTGCTGGCGGGGAATGGCCCTTCTTTCTGCGCCGGGGCCGATATCCACTGGATGCAGGAGAGCCTGGACTATAGCGAAGCCGAAAACCTGGCCGACGCCCGGCGGCTGGCGACGATGTTGCGGGCCATCGACGAGTGCGCCAAGCCGGTGGTAGCGCTGGTGCAAGGCGCGGCGCTGGGCGGCGGCGCGGGCCTGGTGGCCGTGGCCGACCTGGTGCTGGCCGAAGAGACGGCGCGCTTTGGGCTGACCGAGATCAAGCTGGGCATCGTACCCGCCGTGATCAGCCCGTTTGTGCTGCGCAAGACGGCGCCCGGCCCGGCGCGCGCCCTGTTCCTGACGGGAGAGCGCTTTTCGGCGGCGCGCGCCTATGAGTTGGGCCTGGTCACGACCGTGACGCCCGCAGGCGGGCTGGAAGATGCGCTGGCCGATGTGCTGAAGCAGTTGCGCGGCAGCAGCCCGGCGGCGATCCCTGTCGCCAAAGAGATCTGGCGCACCGTGCGCGGGCTGGATGCGGCGGCGGCGTTTGATTACACGACGCGCACCATTGCCCGTGTGCGCGTCAGCCCGGAGGGGCAGGAGGGCCTGCGCGCTTTCCTCGAAAAGCGTAAGCCGCGCTGGAACGCGTGATTTAGCGGGCGAGTTCTGCGTTGATCAAGACAAGGTGATCCGCCCGGCAGCGGGCCGGCGGCCTGGGACGATGCAGAGAGGAGGCCGATCATGGTGAAACGTTGGTCATCACTGGGCTTCGGCGCGGCGGTAGCGGCGCTAGCAATTTGTCTGCTCGTGGCTCCGGCGCAGGCCGCACCCCAGGCGGCGCCCACCCTCGCCCCGCCAAGCCAGGCGGGCGCGGCCTTCCTGCGCGTCTGGTCGCGGACTGATTGGCCCGTGGCCTTGCATGTGGCGCCGCGCTCCTGGACGTGGGGGCCGCAACCGCTCGACGTGCGCAATGAGCCGTATGCCGAGGGGCCGGGCGGCCAGCGCCAGGTGCAATACTGGGACAAGGCGCGCATGGAGATCAACAATCCGGCGGGCAACCCTAACGATCCCTGGTACGTGACGAACGGCCTGCTGGTGGTCGAACTGGTCTCCGGCCAGATGCAGATCGGCAACAACAGCTACCAGAACCTGGGGCCGAGCCAGGAGGTGGTGGCGGGCGACGCGCGCAAAGTCAATCCCGACGCGCCGTCCTACGCGGCCTGGCGCAGCGTCACGTCGATTGGGAGCGAGGCGCGATTCCCGGATCGCACCGGCCAGCCAATCAACGGCTACATGGACTACCGGGGGGTGGTCAATCGCAGCGATACGCTCAACGGCTACAATGTGCGTTATGGCCGCTATGTGCCGCAAACGCAGCACAACATCGCCGACCGCTTCTGGACCTACCTGCAACAGTCGGGGCCGATTTACACCGATGGCGGGCTGACCAACGGGCCGCTCTTTGATTGGGTCTACCTCACAGGCTACCCGATCAGCGAAGCGTACTGGGTCACGGCGCGGATCGGCGGCCAGCAGTACGCCGTGCTGGTGCAACTGTTCCAGCGCCGGGTGCTGACCTATACGCCCGCCTTCGCGACCCAATGGCAGGTGCAGATGGGCAACGTGGGCCAGCACTATCACACCTGGCGCTATGGCGGGTCGTGACCGCTGCTCCGTCATTCTGAGCGGCGCGAAGAATCTCCGTCTGGTCGCCCAAAAGACGAGACTCTTCGCTGCGCTCAGAGTGACAAGTAGGAAACCCCCGCGAAGAGTGACAAGGGTCAGGTAACGGGCTAATCTGGCCGCTCAATGCCGAGCGGCACTATCTCGATGGTGAGCTAAACAACATGCCAATTCGCAAACTCCTGATCGCCAACCGCGGCGAAATCGCGGTGCGCATTATCCGCACCTGCCGGAAACTGGGCATCACCAGCGTGGCGATCTACTCTGACGCCGACGCATCCGCGCTGCATGTGCGGGAGGCCGACGAAGCCTACCGGGTGGGACCGGCACCCGCGACGGACAGCTATCTCTGTATCCCGGCGATTCTCGACGCGGCCCGGCGCGCCCAGGCGGACGCTATCCATCCCGGCTACGGCTTTCTCTCCGAGCGCGCGCCGTTTGCCGAGGCCGTGGACGAGGCCGGGCTGATCTGGGTTGGCCCGCGCCCGCAGGCCATCCGCATGATGGGCGACAAAATCGCCGCCAAGCGCATCATGGACGCCGCCGGGGTGCCGACGGTGCCGGGCTACTACGGCGACGAACGCGGCACCCCGGATGCGCGCCGGTTGCAGGCTGAGGCCGAACGCATCGGCTTCCCGGTGCTGATCAAGGCGGCGGCGGGCGGCGGCGGGAAGGGCATGCGCGTGGTCGAGCGCGCGAGCGATTTTGTGCCCGCCATGGAGGGCGCATCCCGCGAAGCCCAGGCCGCCTTCGGCGACCCGACGGTTTTCCTCGAAAAGTACGTGCTGTCCCCGCGTCACATCGAGTTCCAGATCATTGGCGACACGGCGGGCCGCGTGGTCCACCTGGGCGAGCGGGAATGCTCGATCCAGCGCCGCCACCAGAAGGTGCTCGAAGAAGCGCCGTCGCCCGCGCCGCAACTGGACCCAGCGCGCCGGGCGGCGATGGGCCAGGCGGCGGTGCGCGCGGGCGAGGCCGCGGGCTACACCAACGCCGGGACGGTAGAGTTTATCCTCGACGCGGCGGGCAACTACTATTTTCTGGAGATGAACACCCGATTGCAGGTGGAACATCCGATCACGGAGGAGACGATCTGGGTGCCCATGCAGCCGGGCGCCGCGCCCGCGCCGCTGGACCTGGTAGAACTGCAACTGCGCGTGGCGCAGGGCGAACCGCTGCCCTTCGGCCAGGATGCGGTCGAGCGGCGGGGCCACGCTGTCGAGGTGCGGGTGTACGCCGAGGATCCGATGAAGGGCTTCCTGCCGTCTATCGGGCGCTTGCGGACATTCCAGCCGCCGGGCGGGCGGGGAGTGCGTAATGACGTGGGGGTGGAAGCCGGGGATCAGGTCAGCATCTACTATGATCCGATGCTGGCGAAGCTGATCGCGGCGGGGCCGGACCGGGCCACGGCGATCACCCGCCTGAGCGCCGCCCTGGCGGCCTACGAGGTGGCCGGGGTGATGACCAACCTGGGCTTCCTGTTCTGGCTGGCGCAGCATTCCGCCTTCCGCGAGGGCGCGACCGATACGGGCTTTCTCGACCGCTACTTTGATCCCGCCGCGCTCACTGTGGCGCCGCCCGCGCCGGAAGCCATTGTCGCGGCGGGCGCGTATGATTTATTATGCGAGCAGGCGCCACAACCGGCCGTCAACCCCTGGACAGCGGGCCTCTGGCGGCAGGCCGGGCAAGACCTGGTCTTCCGCTACGGCTACCTGGTACCCGGCGGCGCGGCTGCCGGCACCGATGCCGCGCATACCGTGACGGCGACCTTCGCCCGCGCGGAAGCGCCCGGCACCTGGCACGTTAGCACGGCGGGCTTTCGCGGATTGGTGCAGGTTGAGGGGAGCGCTGCCACTGGCATCCATCTGCGCCGCCTCGATGGTGACGCGCCGGTCGATCTGCCGGTGCAGGTGGCGGCGCCCGTGGCCGACCGGCTGGTCGTCACCTGGGGCGCGCAGGTCTACGCGCTATTGCGGGTGCCGCCTTTGAGCACGGACACGCTGGGTGTCGCCGCCCATGTGGGTGCGGGTAAGCTGGAGGCGCCTATGCCGGGCAAGATCATCCAGGTCCTGGTCGGAGAAGGGGAGACGGTGGCCGAGGGGCAGCGCCTGGTGGTGATGGAGGCGATGAAGATGGAGTTCACGATCAAGGCGCCCCATGATGGCCGGGTCACGCGGCTGCCGGTACGCGTGGGCCAACTGGTCGAGGCCGGGACGATCCTGGCCGAGGTCGTGGAGTAACGGACATGGCCGGTAATCCGCTGCAAAACCTGCCCGCCGCCGTGACCGTGGTCGAAGTGGGGCCGCGCGACGGGTTGCAAAACGAAAAGGCGCCCGTGCCCACGGAGGCCAAGATCGCCTTCATCAATCTGCTCGCGGCCGGCGGGCTGCCGGTGATCGAGGCGACCTCGTTCGTCAGCCCGCGCGCTGTGCCACAGTTGGCCGACGCCGGGGAGGTTTTCGCGGCGATAGACAAAAGGCCCGGTGTGCGGTATCCTGTACTGGTGCCCAACATGCGAGGCATGGAGCGGGCGCTGGCCGCCGGGGTGCGTGAAGTGGCCGTATTTACGGCGGCCTCGGAGAGCTTCACCCGGCATAACATCAACACGACCATTGCCGAGTCGCTGGCGAACTTCGCCGCCGTGACGGCGCTCGCGCGGGAGCACAATGTGCGCGTGCGCGGCTACGTCTCGACGGCCTTCGGATGCCCCTACGAAGGGCATATTGCGCCAGAGAAGGTGCGCGATGTCACCATGCGCCTGTTCGATCTAGGCGTGGCCGAGGTGTCTATCGGCGATACCATCGGCGTCGCCACGCCGAACGGCATCATGGAGGTAATGGGCCTGCTGTTGCGCGATCTTCCGGCCAATCGGCTGGCGCTGCATCTGCACGACACGCGGGGCACCGCGCTGGCGAACGTGCTGGCGGCGCTGCAAATGGGCATGACCATCTTCGACTCGGCAGCCGGCGGGCTTGGTGGGTGTCCCTATGCACCCGGCGCGTCAGGCAACCTGGCTACCGAGGATCTGCTGTACATGCTGGATGGACTGGGCATCTATACCGGCGTGGACCTCGATAAAGTCGTCGCCGCCAGCCGCTACCTGGCCGGCGTGCGCGGCAGCGTCCCGGCCAGCAAATACTATCAGGCGGCCCAGGCCAGCGTCTGATCCGGCTTTCGCCCCGGCCTGGAACTTCCCTCCACGCAACGCGTCATGAAGATACACGCTTGATGCGGCCAACACATTTCAACTACATATCCCTTTAGACAAAGGACCCATCCGTGATCCGCCCCATACGCCTGCTCCTTCCCGTCGTCGTGCTACTGCTTGCCGTTTTACCGGGGTCTGGTCCGAGTAATGCCGCATCAGGAGATCGCTACTTCCCGGAGACCGGCTTCACGGTACCCGCCATTTTCGCCGGCTACTGGGACAAGCACGGTGGACTGCCCATCTTCGGCTACCCGATCACGGCGGCACAGATGGAGAACGGCTATCTCACCCAATACTTCGAGCGCAACCGCTTTGAATACCATCCCGAACACGCCGGCACGCAATACGAGGTGCTCCTGGGCTTGCTGGGCGACACGCTGACCGTGGGCCGGGATTTTCCCAAGGCCGCCACCTTCTCGGATAACCCCACGCACCGTTATTTCGCGGCCACGGGGCACGATCTCCAGGGATCCTTCCTGCAATACTGGGAGGAGAACGGCGGACTGGCCCAGTTCGGCTATCCGATCTCCGATGAGTTAGAGGAAACCAGCGCCACCGACGGCAAGACCTACACCGTGCAGTATTTCGAACGTAACCGCTTCGAATATCACCCCGAAAATGCCGGCACGCCTTATGACGTGCTGATGGGTTTGTTGGGCCGGGACTACCTGGCGCACCTCGGCCCGCCCAGTTCGCCGCCTGCCTCCGGCCCCTTCCCTGGTTGGACGCCGGAGCCGCCCGCCGGGTACCCCCCCGCGCCCGCCGGGCCGTTCCTGAGCGGCCCGCACGTGGGGTTCGGTATCACCGTGCATATGTACTACCAGGACCACAAGCGGGTGCTGGACGCCGTGCAGGATATCGGCTTCACCTGGATCAAGCAGCAGGTGCAATGGAAGGACATCGAAGGCTCGCCGGGCGCTTATGCCTGGGCCGAATTGGACAGCATCGTGGCCGACACGGCGGCGCGCGGGCTGAAGCTGATGATCAGCGTGGTGAAAGCGCCGGCCTGGGCCAACGGCGGCGGCAACGGCTTCCCGACCGACCCGGCGTACCTGGGCAACTTCATGCACGCCATGGCCGCGCACTACGGCGGCCAGGTGCAGGCATATGAAATCTGGAACGAACAGAACCTGTTTAGCGAGAGCGGGAATTTAGACCCCGCTCGCTACGCCGAACTCTTGAAGGCCGGCTACCTGGGCGTCAAAGCGGGCAACCCGCAGGCGGTAGTGGTCTGTGGCGCGCTCACGCCGACAGGAATCTATAACCTCAGCGTGGCAGTGGAAGATACCTGGTATCTCGACCAGCTTTATCAGTGGCACAACGGGGAGTTGCGCAACTACTACGACGTGCTGGGGTCACACCCCTACGGCTACAACAATCCACCGGATACGATGTGGCCCGATGACCCCAGCACGGCCTCTGCTTTTACGAATCACGGGCAGTTCTACTACCGGCGCATCGAGCAGCAGCGCCAGGTCATGGAGAAATACGGCGAGGGACAGAAGCAGATCTGGCTGACCGAGTATGGGTGGTGCAGCGACAACCGGCTGGACGGCTACGATGAGTGCTCCGAGACCACCACCGCGCAGCAGGCCGCCTACACCATCTGGGCCATCGAGCGGGCCGAGCGCCGCTACCCCTGGATCGGCGTGATGTTCCTCTGGAACCTAAACTTCAGCACCTTCCAGGAGTGGTACACCGGCCCGTCGCACTTCAGCATCTTGAACCCGGACTGGACACCGCGCCCGATCTACACGGCGCTGAAAGGGCTAGCCAAGCCGTAGCAGTCGAAGACCGCGATCCCGACGGGCGGGCAAGGCCGGAACGAATGCTCCGGCAACGCCGCGGCCCTTTCCCTTTGCCGGGAAGCGGGCCGTTTTGCTGTGTGCGTTTCATGTGAA
>JAICKM010000153.1 GCA_025927935.1 Chloroflexia bacterium
ATCATGCTCGGCTGCCTGGCCCTGCCCTACCTGGCCGGGCGGCGGCGCACCGATCCGGCGGGCGGCTGGCGCTGGGCGCGGCCCTGGATCGTCCAGGCGGCGCTGCTCGTCGTGCTGAGCCTTGCTGTGTTCCTGCCGTTCCATCTCACCTTCACCTCGCTGGTCGGCGGCGACCCCGTGCAGATCCCGCCGAATCTAGCCCAGATCCCCGTCCTGGGCGGCATCCTGCAAAAGATCGGATCGCTGCTGCTGGTCAACACGGCGGACAAGACGATCCTGGGCTTCCTGGTCATCTTCGGCGTGTTTCTGCTGGCAATCGTCGCCTGGGTGGCCTTCGAGGCCATCCGCTACGGGCGCACCCGCGCGCAGCGGGCGGAAGAGGCGCCGTCGCGGCTCTTCGCCGTCTGGGGCGGCGGCCTGCTCGTTGTGCTGGTGCTGGCCTGGCTGTTACAGTTCCCGCTGCTGGCGCTGCTGCTGCCCTTGGGGATCGCCGCGCTTTACCTCATCTGGCAGCAACCAGGGCGACCTGAGCGCAACACGGTGCTGCTGCTGGTGGCCGTGGGCGCGTTCCTGGGCCTGGCAATCGAGGTCTTCTTCTTGCGCGACAACTTCCAGATGCGCATGAACACCCTGTTCAAGTTCTACTTCCAGATCTGGGTGCTGTGGGGCCTGGCCGCCGCCTACGCCATCTGGCGGGCGCTGCATACCGTCTTCCGCGATACGCGGGCCACGGCGCCGGGGCAGGTGAGCGGCGCCAAGGCGCTGGCCGTGGGCTGGGCTGCCGTGTTTGCGCTGCTGGTGGCCTCCGGGCTGTTGTACTCGGTCTATGGGCCGCTGGCCCGGCAGGTGGGCGGGCAGGCCGCCCCGCGCGGCCTCGACGGCATGGCCTGGCTACGCGACGCCGTGCCCGACGATTACGCGGCCATCACCTGGCTCAAGGACCACGCCACGAGCAGCGATGTGGTGCTGGAGGCGGGCAGCGACGAATACAACCGGCCCGGTCGCGTCTCGGCCTATACTGGCGTGCCCACCCTGGTCGCCTGGGATAACTCGCACGAGTCGCTGTGGCGCACGGGGCAGCCCGCGCTGCGCGCCCAGATCCAGAAGCGCCGCCAGGTGGTCAACGCCATCTACCAGGGCCGCGATCCGCGCGACGGGCAGTCGCTGACCGCGCAACGCCTGCTCGACCTGCTGCACCAGTACGGTGTTGATTACGTCTTTGCCGGGGCCACCGAGCGCGGCGTGCCCGGCTTCGCGCCCAGCAAGCCCGAAGAGCAGATGACGCCCTACGCCGAGGGCCTCTTCCAGCAGGCGCTACCCGTGGCCTTCCACTCCGGCAGCACCGTCATCTTCGCCGTGAAAGAGGGCATCGCCGGGACCGGCATCGTGCCCGCGGCGCCGGGTACCACGCCCGCGCCGGGCGCGGTCGCCACCGTCGATGCGAATAGGCCGCCCGCCGGCCTGTTCGACGCGGGCGGGCCGGGCGCGGGGCGCGGCGAGTTCAACCTGCCGCGCGGCATCGCCCGCGACGCCCAGGGCAACTTCTACGTGGCCGACACGCAGAACCTGCGCATCGAGAAGTTCGATCCGGCGGGCGCATTCGTCACGCTGTTCGGCGGCAACGGCAACGGGCCGGGCCAGTTTGCGCCGCTGCGCCCCGACGCGCAGGGCACCGGGCCGGGCGGCGTGGCCGTGGACGCCGCGGGCAACGTCTATGTGGCCGATACCTGGAACCACCGCATCCAGAAGTTCGATGCCGGCGGCAAATTCCTGCTCCAGTGGGGATCGTTCGTGGACCTCAGCGACCCGAACGGCGCGAACGCGGCCAACGCGAACACGGGCTTCTACGGCCCGCGCGGCGTCGCCATCGGCCCCGACGGCAACGTCTACGTGACCGACACCGGCAACAAGCGCGTGCTGATCTTCGACAAGGACGGCGCCTACCAGCGCGAGATCAGCAGCGGGATGAGTCCCACGCGCAAGGCGCCGGACTACCCCTTCACCCAGCCCGGCGAGCTAAACGAGCCAATCGGCATCGCCGTGGACCGCGACGGCAATGTCTACGTGGCCGATACCAACAACCGGCGCATCCAGAAATTCACGGCGGCGGGCGCACCTGCCGCCCAGTGGCCGGTGCCCGCGGGCAGTTGGGAGCCGGGGCCGTATCTGGAGCCGTTCCTGGCCCTGGACGGCGCAGGCAACCTCTACGCCACCGCGCCCACCAGCCACAGCGTGCTGAAGTTCAGCCCGACCGGCACGCTGCTGGGCCAGAAAACGGCGCAAGGCGACGCCACGTTGCAACTGCCCACCGGCCTCACGGTGGACGACAAGGGCACGGTGTACGTGGTGGACACCACGGCCAGTCGCGTCGCCAACCTGGGCACGATCCCCTGAGCCAAGCAGGCTGTCCCACCAGCACTGTCATTCTGAGCGGAGCGAAGAATCTCGTCTTGGACCCGCAAGAGACGAGACTCTTCGCTTCGCTCAGAGTGACAAGACCTGGGAGTGGCACCGCCCGCTGTAGAGGCCGGTTTGAAACCGGCCGGCACCGCTCTCCCGCCGCGCCGAGACTCTTCGCGGCGCTCCTTTGCAAGCAGGTAGGGGGCGCGGAGCGGCAAGGCGGGTTTCAAACCCGCCCCTACACCACCATCCCGGCCTTTTGCAGCGGGACCGGGCGCCGAGCGATCAGCGCCGCGTGGTCAGGTCCAGCGGGCTGAAGCGGCGCACGCCGGACTCCAGCCGCACATTGGCGCTGCCGTCGTAGGTGCGGGCGTATAGCTCGTCGCTCAGGGTGGTGTAGGCCAGCAGCCCCGGCCCCAGATACCAGCTCTGGCCCGGCGCCTGCCTGCTCTGCGTGCCCGTATAGAGGTTGTCCACCGTCGCGCCCTGAAGCGGCGCCAGCGGCCGGCTGCTGAAGGTCTGCTCCCACTGCGGATCTTCCAGGTTGAACTGAGTGAGCGTGGTGGCGACCAGCAGACGCCCGGCCCGCACCACTGCGTGGGTGATGTTGGTGTTGCCGGCCAGCGGCACATCGGTCCGCCGCACCTGGTCGTCGTTCCCTACATAAAGGATCGTGGCGGTGGGTGAATCCGCGTTTGGTACCGGCTGCCAGGCCAGGACGAGGCCACCCGCCGTTCCGCTCATGTCCAGAAAGAACAGAAAACCCAGACCGGGCGCGGCGGTGTAACGGATCGGCGGGCGTTCCAGGTGGGCGATGTCGAACAGGCGGATCGCCTGTTCGTCCGGCGCGGGGGTTAGCACCAGCACTTCGGGGTCGTGCCTCCCGCGCTGAACGAAGCGCGCCAGCACCCGCGGCCCCAGGGCAGAGATCCCGCCGTCCTGCGGCACATCAGCCAGGACCCGCGGCGGTGCCGCGCCGGTCACATCCACCAACTGGATGGTATGGCGCCGCGCGTTCGCCGCGTCTGCGGCCTGCAAGTCCAGCAACAGATAGCGCCCGTCAGGGCTGAAGGGCGTGTAGCCGGGCACACCGGGGCCGTCAAACAGCAGCCGGCGCCCGCCGCCGTCGGCGTTGGCGAGATAGATCTGCGTGCGCCAGTGGTCGGGCACAATCGCGGACGCATCGATAAGCGCGACGTGGCGGCCATCGGGTGCGACGCTCAGCACGTGCCAGGCAGGGCCGGGCAGCGCCGGGATGTGGGGCACCGGATCGCCGAAAGCCTGGTAGGCGGTATGCTGCGCCTGGAGCACGCCATAGGCGCCGATAATCTGCGCCGCGTCGTTGGCGTAATTCGCGCCCCATACCCCCATCTCGGTGCAGCCAAAGGACTCGAACTGGCTGGGGTCCAGGGCCAGCGCGGCGCGGGGCGGCGCGCCGGGGACCGCGACGACCAGCCGCCGCCCGCGCAACGAGGAAAACGCCGCGCCGGGATAGACCTGCGGCGGGGGCAGCGGCAGGGGCACAGTTGCGCCGCCCGGCACGTCGAAGAGCACGGCGCCGTCGGGGCAGACCGCGAATACCCGGCTCTGGGTATCGCTGCCCGCTAACGGCAGCCACCCCTGGCTGCCGTAGGCGTACAGGCCCGGCGGTGTGGCGCGCGGGCGCAGGGCGATGGTGCCGCTCAGCGCGGCGGTGTAGACCTCGGCCTGCAATGCAGCTCCCAGTTGCGCGCTGTCACGGTAAGTGGGCGCGACGGCCAGCACCCGGCGGATGGCGGCCAGGGCGTCCAGCGGGCGGCCCTGCGCCTGCGCCTCCGTCGCCCGTTGGTACTGGGTATCACGCTCGGCGCGTTTGGCCGCCGCTTCTTTGGCCCGCGCTTCGGCGTCCTCGTAGCCTTCGGCTTGCGTATAGGCCCGGTAGGCCGCGTCCCAGTCCTGCGCGGCGGCCGCCTGGGCGCCCGCCCGGTAGGCGGTCAGCCGGCTGCTCGACTGCCACCACTGCCAGCCGCCGAAGCCGGCCAGTCCCAGCAGCAAGACCAGCGCGAGCGCCAGTTCCCAGTGCCGCGCCGGACCGGCGGGCGGCGCGGGGTCCAGATCCTCAATGCGCGCGAGTCCCGCCCTTTCATCCCTGTCAGGCATCGGCGCCTCCCTCCCCAGCGAGCAGTCTACGCAAGGCAACGCCTCCCTGATACTATGCGCTTTGCCGCGGCATAACGCAAGGCGCGCGTGGGCGGGCCGTAGCGGGAGATTCGTGTTCCGTATCCTGACCCGGTGTAGCGTCTGCCTGGCCCTGGTGTTCGCTGCCAGAACCAGGCGGACACGATTGGTGAAGACACCATACAATACGCGCAAGAGCGTGGGGTATTACGCGCGAGCGCGCAGGCCGCCACGGGTCTACCCCGCGCGGCGATGTATAATAGGCCGTACCATGCCGGCCCCGGACGGCCACCAGGGGCGTGGATTGCTCACGAGGAGCAGAGGGGCGATGCAGGAACAAATCGGCATATCAAGGCCGGTCGTGGTTTCCGGCACGAGCGGGACGCGTCGCCTGGCCCGCGCGCTGGCGGCGATCCTGTTCGCCGGGTTGGGGCTGCTGCTGCCCGCGGTGGCGCTGGTCAAGCCGCTCGACCACGACGAGCAGATGTATGTGGCCGCCGCCGATCTCCTGCGCCGGGGCGCCGGGCTGCCCTACCGCGACTTCCACTTTTTCCAGATGCCCAACCTCGAACTGGGCTACGCGGCCCTGTTTCTCCTGACCGATCACCTACTGCTGGCGGCGCGCCTGCTGAACGCCGCGCTGGCGGTGGGCAGCCTGGCGATCCTGTTCGCGCTGGTCTGGCGGCGCTTTCAGTCCGCGGGTTACTTCGCGGCGCTGGCGGCGGGGGCGGCGCCAGTCGCGCTGGTGGTGGGCAACGGGCCGTTCACGTTTGCCGCCGGGCTGGCCTGGAACCATGATCTGCCCGTGCTGCTGACGCTGCTGGCGGTAAGCCTGTTCCCCAACGCGTGCGAGGCGCCGGGCGACCCGTCGGGGACAGAACAAGGTACCGGCGAACGAGGACAGCGCGATACATCGCACGACTACGCACAACCGGTGGCCGGTATGGGCACCAGGCGCATGGCCCGGCTCGTGCTGGCGGGCGCGGCGCTGGGGCTGGCGATAGGGGCGCGGCTGGCGTTCGCTCCCGCCGTGCTGCCCTTCCTGCTCGCCGCAGCCCTGCCGGGCGCGGGTGAGGCCGGGCAAGCATCCGACCAGGCGCCCGCCAGGCGGGCCGCGTGGCGGCGTGGGCCGGGCGTGCTCACGGCGGGCGTGCTCCTCGGCCTCGCCCCGGTCCTCGCCCTCGCCGCCCCGGCGCCGCAGGCTTTCCTGTTCGACAATCTCACCTACCATTTGCGCAACGCCGCCTACTGGCAGGCGGCTGGACAGACCGTGGCGATGAGCCTGCCGGGCAAACTCGCATATATGGGCGGTGTGCTGCGCGACCAACCGGCCTGCCTGGCCCTGCTGGCGGGCTACGCGCTGTTCGCGCTCCCGGCCCTGGTCACGGTGCTGCGGCGCGGGCGCGTGGCCGTGCATGGGGACCTGCTGCTGGCGACCACGCTGGCGCCCTGCCTGCTGGCGGGCGCGCTGGTGCCCACGCCCACCTGGTACCAGTACTTCTACGCGCCGGTGCCGTTCATGGCGCTGGCCGCCACCCTCGGCCTGGGCGCCCTGAGCAAGGCAGCCATATGGCGCCGCGGCCGCTGGGGACTGATCGCCCTGTGGATCGCCGCCGGGCCGGCGCTGGTCAACGGCGCGCAGGTGTATGCGGGCTACCTGCGGGACGGCGCGTTCCTGCAACCCGCCGGGTGGGTGCCTGTGCAGGCGCACCGGGCGGGCGAGGAGATACGCCAACTGCTCGACACGCGCGGCACACCGGGGGCCGGGCGCCGGGTGCTCACCCTCGCGCCGCTCTATCCGCTCGAAGGCGGCCTGGAGATCTACCCGGCCCTCGCCGCTGGGCCTTTCGCCTGGCGGGTCGCACCGCTGTTCAGCGACGAGCAGCGGCGGGCGTTCGCCGTGGTGGGCAGCGCCGATCTGGACACACTGGTCGGGACGGACGCTCCGGTTGCCGTGCTCACCGGCGCGGAGGGTGGCCTGGAAGACGCCCTGACCGGCTACGCCCAGGCCCACGGCTACCACCCGGCGCCCCTGTCCAACGGACTTACCCTGTGGCTGAAGTAGGCGCCATGGATAGGCAAGAAAAGATCCTCGGATTTCGGGCGCTGTAGGGGCCGGTTTGCAACCGGCCCCCAGGGCGGTCGCGTGCGTAGAGGCCGGTTTGCAACCGGCCCCTACCATTGGTGGGCGCCTGCTAGCGCAGCGCGCGCCGGCGCAGGCCCCAGCCGAGTGCCAGCAGCGCCGGGCCGCCCACCAGCAGCAGCCAGGCCGGGAAGTCCGGCTGGGCCTGCCCGGTGGACGGCATGCCGGGCGCGAGGCCACCGTTATTCAGCGCGGTGAGATCACCGCAGGCCACGTAGGTGCTGACCTCGGCGGCGGATTTGTGGACGTTAATCGCGTAGCGCCCGCCCAGCAGGTCGGTCAGCGGCACCTTGACGATGGTGACGGAACTGCCGTTCACCACGTTGTTCAGGGGGTAGGCCGGGACCGGATTGAGGTTGGCGCAGGACCCCAGGTGGATGTGCGCGGGCTGGTCCATGCCCGCCGCGCCGCTCAGGGTAATTTCGACTTGCGTGGTCCCGTCGGGCAAACCCGACAGCGCGGCGGTGCCTTCCTCGCCCGAATTATTTTGCGCGTGCAGATCGGCGTGCGAGATGCCCGTTTCCGCGTATGTGACGGCGGCGCTCCCGAACAGGGCCAGGAACGCCAGTAACAGGGCCGGTAACCATTTACGCATCAGGGTATTCCTCCAACAGCGTGTAAGAGTTAGGTCTCAGGTGCCGCCGGGCCACCCGCGCCGCGCCGGGGCAGTGCGACGCGGCGCGGGTGGCGTCCAAACGGATCGCGGCTACTTACCTGTTAAGACGCAGCGGCTGGTGGAATTGCTCCATTCTTGCTGCAATTCGTAGTGATGCCCGTTGATGACCTGATTGTAGTGCGTGCCGGTGCCGCCGCCCAACTGGGTGCCGAAGTTCCAGGCGCACTTATCGCCGTTCTCGTAGCCCGCGGCATCGTACCAGGCGTTGCCTAGCGCATCCGTGATCGTCTCGTTCGCTTCGTGCGACACCACGCTCAGCACCGAGTCGGCGGCCGAGTCGCCGTTCGGGTAGTTGCCGCCGCCGCAGGCGCCCAAGTTGTGGCCGGTGTAGGGCTGGTTGGCATAGAGCACCGTGGCGCTGTTGAGCGTGTAGTGGGAGTGGTAGGCGCAGAACTGGGTGAAGGCACAACTGCTGCCCAGGCACGTGCTGATCCCGTTGCCGAGCAGCACAAAGTATTCGTTGCCCAGGCCGGTCGGCCAGTGATTGGCGTTGATCGCCTTGGTCACTTCCGCGCGGATCTGCGTATCGCTGACGCACTTGGTGGTCCCGCCGGCGGTGGACGAGCAGCCGCTGCTACTGGGCAGCGCCGTGTCGCTCCAGGACCCGCTGAAGCTTTCGCTGTAGGAGATGAAGGTTTTCACACCGCTGATAATCTGGTAGTACTGCGTATCGCTGTAATAGACGTTACTTGTCTTCCCGCTGTCGGCTGCGACATCGCCAAAATAGCGATTCACAAGCGTCTTGTAGTTCGTGCTGTAGCTGCTGCCCCAGTAGATCGCGTAGGTATGATGTGTGCCGGTTTGCACCCGGCCGCCGGTGTGATAGACGAGATTGCCCGACCCGGCCAGCGGGCCGGGTTGCCCCGGTGCCGGCTGATCGGCGGCCTGGTCCTTCGTGACCTGGAAGCGGGTGTAGGCCAGCGGATTGCCGCCGGTCCCGTCCGGCGCCGCGGCAAAGGCGGCGGACACGTTGGCGCAAATGGCGAGCGCGAGTGTAGCGAAGATGCCCACGAGCGAGAACAGTTTACGCATGATGGTACCCTTCCGTCGCGAGAGGATGGAAGTCGCTACCCCTGAAGGCCGCGGGGGCAGGTGCCCCACCGGTACATGGCCGTGTACCCTGGCGCACTTAGCCACTATTTTAGCACAATTTTCGCTTGGGAAGGGAAATAATCGAGTTATATATGCTGCCAAAACGCGACGTGTTAGTTAGGAATCGATTCCAGCACTCGGATCGGACGGTCCGGCGTCGATCACCACGCGCTTGAGCTTGGCAAGCACTTGCAGCGCCGTCAGGTTGCGCAGGTTGTAGCCGTAGCGCAGGCCCGCCGGGGTCAGGTTCGTGGGGTCGCAGGCCGGGCAGCCGTAGATGCTGGGGTGAATACCATCCTCGCCTATGCCGTGGTTGGGCAGGCCGGGCGCTTGCAAGGCCAGCCAGTAGTTCCAGAGCGGCACCTGCTGCTCGGCGGCCACCCGCACAATGGCCGCGTTGAACAGGGGCACGCGCTTGGCGTATTCGACCTCATCGAGCCGTGGCGAGATGGTGCTCAGCACTGGAATGACGCCCAGCGCCAGCGCCTGCTGCACCAGCACGCTGAGACGCACGGCGAAGGCGTTCACATCGTCCGACTTGCCCAGGTCGTTGGTGCCGTACATGATCAGGACGATGCCGGGGCGCAGCAGGTGGAGTTCGCAGATCAGCGCGGCGTCGTAGGGCGGCGCGCAGCCGGGCGGCGGGTGGCGCGGCGGCGCCAGGGCGTTGGCGCTGGTCCAGCCGGGCACCGCGCTCACGCTGGTCCGGCTGAACGAGTTGGCGACGCCACAGCCGGCTTTGCCGGCGCCCGGTGGAAACTGCGTCGCGCCGAAATAGCCGATCACCGGCGCCAGGTCCGGCAAGGCATCCAGGCCCGCGCCGGTGCCCCGGCCCGGCCCTGGGCAGGCGAACCCTTGCAGGAACTGGGGATCGGCCGTGATGGAGTCGCCGGCCTTGGCGAAAACGGCGGGCCGGTTGCCCATCTTGATGCCCATCCCCAGGATGCGTCGCAGCCGGGTTTGCATGGCCGCGTCGATAGTGGGCACGACCGGCCAATCGGCCACCCGGCGGGGCGCGGACACCGGCGCGGGCATTGTGGCCGGCGCCGGAACGGCCGTGGGCGGCGCAACCGCGGATGTTGGGACGGCGGGCGGTCGCAGCGTGGCGGCAGCCGTGGCCGGCGGCGGCAAGGCGGTCGTCGTGGGCGGTGGCGCGGGGATCGACGGCGCGGGCGGCGGGGTGGCGGGGACCGGCGCGGCGGTCGGGGGCACGGGGCGATCCGGCGTGGGACCGCACCCCGCCATAACCAGCAGCATGATCAGCAAGAGGGCGACATGGGCCGTGCGGCCCCGCCTGCCCCGTGCGAATAACGACAACGATCCCGCCTCCCGGCGCCGGGGCGTTCTTGCGCGCCGCATCATGCGCGGCGCAACCCCCGGCCCGGCTTAATCTTACCGGGCCGGCAGCGGTTATGTCAAGAACGAGCGCGGCAACCGGGCACGAAAGAGCGCCGCCGGGCGGCCCGGCGGCGCTCACGCGGACGGCGCGGTTAGTGCGCGGGCACGGGCGCGTCCCTGGCCGCTTCGCCGGCCTCCGCCGCCTCCGCAGGCGACAGGAACGGGGCGGGCCAGCCGGGCAGGAACAGCGACAGGAGCGCCGCCAGCACGGCCACCACGAAGGTCGCCGTGTAGGCGTGATCCAGCCCGGCGATGTATTGCTGCTGGAAGGTATGTAACGCATTTTCGATGACCGGGCGGATCTGCGCCGGCACCTGGGCCAGGTCCGGGGTGCCGCCCCGGTCGAGTTGCGCCTGGAATTGCTGCATCCCGGCCTCCATCGCCGCCCGCGCCTGCGCGGGCAAAGTGGCCGGGTTGGGCAGGTTCTTGCGGATCTCGTCGCCGATGTTGATCGTGATCGCACTGGTCAGGATCGTCGCCAGGGCCGCCACGCCAATGGACTGGATCGTCTGGCGGGTTGCGTTGACCAGCGACGTGGCGCGCGCCGTCTTGGCGCCGGGAATATCCCGCAGCGCGGCCACCAGCGTGGTCTGGATGACCAGGCCGAAGCCGACGCCGCGCACCACCAGCAGGAAGGTCAGCCAGTCCAGGCTGGTGTCGATAGTGATCTCGCGCAACTGCCAGGTGTTGAAGGCGATCAAGCCAAAGCCCATGACCAGCAGCACGCGCGGGCCGATCCTGTCGGACAGCCGCCCGGCGATGGGCGTGATCACGCCCGACGTGATCGCCAGGGGTAGCAGGAACAGGCCCGTGTCGAACGCGCTCATGCCGCGCAAGATTTGCAGATAGAGCGGCAGCAGAAACTCCGCCCCGAACAGTGCGATGATGCCCACCCAGCCGACGATGTTGGCAACGGTGAACGTGCGGATGGCGAAGAGGCGCAGATCCAGCAGTGGCTCCGGCGAGCGCAATTCGACGAAGACGAAGGCGATCAGAGCCAGGACGCCCACGGTGAAGGCGGCCAGCGTTTGCGGATCGGTCCAGCCGCCGCCTCCCTGCTCGCCGGCAATGGACGCGCCGTAGAGCAACGCACCAAAGCCGAGCGTCGAGAGGATGATGCCGGGGATGTCGGCCTTCAGCACGCGGTCACTCCGGCGATCCTTCAGGAAGAACGAGGCCAGGCTAATGCCCAGGATGCCGATGGGCAGGTTGACGTAGAAAATCCAGTTAAGCAGATTGTGGTCGACCAGCCAGCCGCCGAGCAGCGGGCCGCTGGCCGGGGCAAACACCAGGGCGATGCCGAAGATGCCCAGCGCCACGCCGCGTTCCCTGGGCGGGAAGGCCCCGAAGAGCATCGCTGTGCCCAGCGGCAGCGCGATCCCGCCGCCCGCGCCCTGGATGGCGCGCGCCGCGACCAGGTAGACGATGTTGTCGCTCGCGCCCACGGCCAACCCGCAGAGCACCGAGCCGAACACAAACAGCGCTAACCCGGTGATATAGATCTTTTTGATGCCGAAACGTTCGCCCAGGAAGCCGGAGAGCGGCGTGGCGATGCCCAGCGCCAGCGTGTAGACGCTGATCACCCAT
>JAICKM010000281.1 GCA_025927935.1 Chloroflexia bacterium
ATACCATATCGGGAGCGTACCTGTCGCCCTGATCGCCCGGCGGCTTCCCCTGGTCATCAAAAAGGCCGGGATGGCGGGGTAGGGGCGGGTTTCAAACCCGCCTTGTCGCCTCACGAAACCTGCCTATTTTCAGAGTAACACGGCGTCGAGTCTCGTAGTGTGGAGAAGGAGCCGGAGATTCTTCGCTGCGCTCAGAATGACAGGGGGCGAGGTCGCCGGTGGCCGGTACGGGTAATGCCGGTGGCCGCGCGGGCCGGTTTGAAACCGGCCCCTACAACGCAAGCGCACCGTGGCCGGCTGCTACCGCCCGCCAGACCCATTTGGCGGTGTAGGAGCCGGTTTGCAACCGGCGGGTCCGCCGGCGCGGTGTAGAGGCCGGTTGCAAACCGGCCCGTCTCATCGCCATCCGCTAGTCGAGGATGACCCACTCGTGGATATTGCCGCGCACAGGAGTGTGCGTGAACTGCCGATCTTGCGCGTGCAACTCGACCGGGAGCTGGTGTTTGGGGAAGGAGAGGACGGTGCCGCCGCGATCCACGCGGGTGTCCGGCGGCACGGCCAGCCGGTAGCGCTGCAAGATCATCGGCACGATCAGCTTCAGTTCCATCAGGGCGAAGGTCGCGCCCAGGCAGCGGCGCGGGCCGCCCCCGAACGGCAGATATTCGTAGGTCGACGGCTCGTCTTGCTCCCAGCGCGCGGGCAGGAAGCGGTCCGGGTCGGGGTAGATGTCCGGGCGGCGGTGGGTGACGGCGGGGCTGAACACGATATGCTGCCCGGCTGGCAGTTCGTATGGCCCCAACGTGAAGGGCGCGCGGGCGGTGCGGATAAACCAGAGTCCCGCCGGCATGAGGCGCATACTTTCCTTGATCACCCGTTCCAGCAGCGGCAGCGCGGGCAGTTGCTCCAGCGTGGGCGCGGCGCCGTGCAACACGGCGTCGCACTCGTCCAGCAGATCACCGAGGACATCCGGGTGCTGGGTCAGCAGGAAGAGCAGCCAGGTGAGCGTGCTGGCCGTGGTCTCGTGACCGGCGGTGAACAGCGTGGTCAGGTGGCCGAGCAGTTCGGAGTCGGTCAGGTGGCTGCCCTCCTGATCGCGCATTTCCAGCAGCATGGAGAGCGCGTCGGCCCCGTCCAGCCCGCTCGCCCGCTTGCGCGCGATCACCGCCTGGAACTCGGCTTCGAGGCGCTCCGACAGGGTCATGAAGCGGTGATAGGGCAGGCCGGGCAGGTCCACCTGCAGCAAGACCACCGGGATCGACAGCCCGTGCGTCGTCCACTCCTCCAGCAGATGATGGACGTGGCGGCCCTCCTCGGCGGGGTCCAGGCCGAGCAAGGCGCTCACGGCGATGCTCAGGCTCAGCGTTTTCATCTCCTGCACGAGATCGAGGCGGTGCCCCGGCGCCCAGCCGGCCACATGATCCGCCGTGCGCGCAACGACCGTATCGCGCAGGCCCTCGATGCGCTTTTTGTGGAACGCGGGAATCAACATGCGGCGATGCTGGGTGTGTTTCTCGCCGTTCATCCCGGCCACGCCCGACAGCAGGCGGGCCGCGGCGCTGCCGAGCGGCAGTTGCGCTGGGGACGCGCTGTCGCTGGTATCAAAGCTGTAGAACAGCCCCGGATTGCTCAGTAACTGGTGGTTGTACTCCGGGGCAAAGACAATCACCGGAGCGCCGGGCGCCGGGCCGAGGCTCACGATATCGCCGTAGGTCTGTTGCAGGTGGCGCAGTTGCACGGCGGGATCCCGCAGCAGTTGGGGCAGATGCCCCCGCCAGCCAAGCATGGGCCAGGGGCGCGGACCGGGAATCTCGCTGGGGGCGAGCCGGGCGGTCGCGGATGACGCGCCGGCCAAAACTGTAGACATGATACCACTCCATTAAGCGGGCCTCTCCTGGTCGCGCCCGCAACCTATCCTTATGCGTGCCGATCCAACGTCGCTAATGTCTGTACCTCTATCCTAGCATGAGGACTCGGCGGGGAACATGCGGCGAAAGTGGTAAGCCATAGCCTATTCTTGTCCCTTGCGGTGAGCGTCCGCGCTCCATCTTCCGCAGTAGCTGCTCCGCCCGCGGGGAGCCGCCTCCACCCGCCTGCCTTATAGTAGCACAGATCAGTTCGTTTGTAGGTACGATAGAGCACGGTGCTTCGTTACATCTACAACACGACCGGATTCCCTGCCGGTGGGAGGGAAACGGCTACTTTATCCTGGGGCATCGGTTGCCGGCGACGGCAGGCGGCGGGGCTTACGCGTACCCGGTCATTGTCCTCGGAGAGCCGATCCCGCGCCGCCGTCATGTGCCGGTTTGGCTGCCCATGCCACGCTCGAAAATACAAAAGCGCGGCCCTTGACTTGCGGGTTTCGCGGTGGTATTATTTCTATCGTAAACGATTAACCAGGATAATTGTTATTGTAACTAACTTTTGACGGCGATCGCCCGGCGGGGCGATCCGGTGCGAGGTGGCCCATGTCCCTGTCCGATTCCGCGGTTGCCGATACCGGCGTGGCAACCCCTTCCACGGCTGCCGGTTCCGCCGCCACACGCACGCACCAGCAATTGCTGAACGCCGCCGCTCAGCAATTCTTGCGGTCGGGGCGGGTCATGCGCCGCATTCTGAGCCAGGCGCGCACCGCGACCGGGGCGGAGGAACTCGTGCTCAGCGATGCCCAGCTTCATGTCCTGAAGATGCTGTCGGAGGAGCAGCTCCTGGCGCCGCGCGATCTGGCGGCTCACTGCGCGGTTTCCGACCCGGCGATGTCCAAGATCCTCAATACGCTCCAGGCGCAAGAATTGGTGACGCGACGCACCGATCCTGCCAATCGTCGCTCGGTGCAGGTCGCCATCACACCTGCCGGGCAGCAGGAACTCCAGCGCGCGGTGCAGGCCCGGCTCGGCTATCTGGCCGGCGCGTTGGACCCGCTCACCGATGCCCAACTGCATGATCTGATCACCGCGCTCGGCCATCTGGCGAACCTGGGCGCGGCGGGCGAGACGGAATAAGTAATCTATCAACCGGGATCGGTCATTCTGAGTGCAGCGAAGAATCTCCATTGCGTGGAGGCAAAAGACGAGACTCTTCGCGGTGCTCAGAGTGACAATTAACGTTGTACAAGGAGATTCGATTTCATGAACCAAGCTGCTGCGGCCCCGGCCGCCGAAACCATCCCAGCACATCCGCCTGAGATCCAGGGGCGCCAACTCTGGGTCATCATGGGTGGGATCATGCTCGGCCTGTTGCTGGCCGCGCTCGATCAAACCGTCGTCGGGCCGGCGATGTTTCTCATCATTCGGGATCTCCGGGGCCTGGAGCATTACGCCTGGGTCACGACCGCCTATTTGCTCACCTCGACCATCACCGTGCCCATCGCCGGCAAACTGGGCGACCTCTACGGGCGCAAGTGGTTCTTCGTCGGCGGCATGGTGCTGTTTGTGTTTGCCTCAGCGCTCTCCGGCTTCAGCAACGGCACGGATCCTTTTAACCTGTTTGGTCTCACCGTGCCGGGGTTGACCGTGGGCATGAGCGAATTGATCGCCTTTCGCGCCTTACAGGGCATCGGCGGCGGCCTGCTGATGGCGAACGCGTTCACCATTGTCGGCGATCTGGTGGCTCCCGCCGACCGCGGGCGCTGGCAAGGGCTGTTCGGCGCCGTGTTTGGCGTGTCGAGCATCATCGGCCCGACCATCGGCGGCTTCATTACCGACAACATCGGCTGGCAGTGGGTCTTCTACGTCAATATCCCGGTCGGCCTGATTGCCGTGCCCATGGTCAGCCTGACCTTCCCCAACCTTGGTCAGGTGCGCCACACCCGCCATGTCATCGACTGGTGGGGGGCCGCCGCGCTCATCGCCGGCACGGGGCCGATCCTGCTGGCGCTGTCCCTAGGCGGCAGCAAAGACTTCCCCTGGGACTCCCCGACGATCATCGGTATGTTTGCCGCCGGGCTGGTGTTCATCGGCGCATTTGTGTGGATTGAATCGCGGGCGGCGGAGCCGTTGCTCCCGCTCGACCTGTTCCGCAACCGCATCTTTACGCTGTCGGTGCTGACGGTGCTGCTGGTCGGCTTCGGCATGTTCGGCGCGCTGATCAACCTACCGCTGTTCATCCAGGGCGTGCAGGGCGACTCGGCCACCAACAGCGGCAACGCCATTCTGCCGCTGATGTTCGGCTCCATCGTGATGAGCGTGGTGTCCGGGCAGATTGTGAGCCGCACCGGCCGCTATCGCATCCTCGCCATTGTCGGACAGGCGGTGGCCGCCATCGGCTTGTTCCTGATGTCGACCATGGCGGTGGATATCCCCCGCTGGCAAACCCTCATCTACATGGTGGTGCTGGGTCTCGGCCTGGGTATTGCCCAGCCGCTGTACACGCTGATTGTGCAGAATGCCTTCCCGCCGCAACGATTGGGCGTGGTCACGGCGGCCACGACGTTCTTCCGCTCCATCGGCAGCACGGTGGGGGTGGCCGTCTTCGGCACCGTCGTCAACAACCGCTTCAGCAGCGAATATGCGGCCCACCTGCCGGACCAACTCAAATCCAGCTCGCAATTCGGGGCCTTCCTGAGCAACTTAAGCCCCCAGGCACTGATTAGCCCGGATACGATCAAGGCGCTGCAAGCGCAACTGCAAAGCCTGGGCTTGCCCGCGGCGCAGATCCAGCAAACGCTGGCCGCGATCCAGGCGCCGATCAAGCCCGCGCTGGGAGCGGCGACGACGAGCGCGTTCCTGATGGGCGCGGTGGTCCTGGCCTTGTCCGTGGGCCTGGTGGTCTTCATTCCCGAAATTGCCTTACGGCGTCGCGCGAGCCGCCAGGCGGCTAATGTGGAGGTCACGGCCGTGGAAGGGACGACCGAGGCGTTCAGCCCGGAGCCGGCGGGGGTGGCGGCCCGCCGTGAGTAGCGCCGGGGTGCTCTCCGAGAAAGGGTAGCGCCGGCATGGTGCAGGATACCCCGCATATCGATAGTGGGGCCGTTCCGCCGCAGGATGGCGCGGAGCGGCCCGCCGATTCTCTGGCCCCCGATGCGAGTGCGATCCCGCCAGGCGCCGGACCGGCCTGGCCGCGCTGGGGGAAGCCATCCTGCGGCTGATCGCGTTGGGCCACCGGCGTAACGCGATCCTGCAGCGCGACGTGGGACTGCCCCTGGCGCAAGCGCGGCTGCTGGAAATGCTGGTGGCCCAGGCGCGCAAACGCTGCACGCCTGGGCCACCAGACCGGCTTCTCCGGCCCGATCCTCACCGGCACGAGGAATCGCCTGGCCGCGGCGGGGCTGATCGCGCGCCGGCGCCCCGCCGCCGACCGCCGGGTGATCGACATCACGCTGACGGCAGCCGGGCAGGCGTTGTACTCCCGCTACACCACGCGCCAGGCCACCCGGCTGACCGCGGCACCGCGGAACTAGCGACCTTTATCCGCCTGTTATACCGCTTCATCGCCGCGCTGGATGACGCTCCGTAACGCCCGCTTCCCTGGCGGCAGAACCAATGTCCCCAAGGCTGGGGACGCCTGGTTACAATCCGGCAATTTCTATTGACGAGTGCGCCGAACCGCGCTATGCTAGATGCAATCGTCCGCGCGCCGATCCGCCCCCGTTGTTCCCCAGGGTTGGCGCCGCCCACGGACGTCAGGATTACCTTCGACCGACAATGAAGTCGAGAGAAAGGGGATCGCGGGGCCGGCACCGGGCCAAGGCCGCCGCGCAGACTATGGAGACCTTCACCGCTTCGTATCGCTTCAATCCCAGCACGCACCGTTTTGCTTTCGCCACCGGCATCGAGAACAGCTATCCCGTCATTACTGGGCGCGATGGCCGGCCGGTCCGCGTGGACGAAATGGCTAAGGCGCAGCATTACGCGCGCTGGCGGGAGGATTTCGCCCTGGTCCGCGAGATGGGCCTGACCTATCTACGCTATGGACCGCCTTATTATCAGACGCACCGCGGCCCCGGTCGTTACGACTGGGAGTTCGCCGATGCGACGCTCGGCGAGTTGCGCCGGCTGGGCATCACGCCCATCGTGGACCTGTGCCATTTCGGCGTGCCCGACTGGGTGGGCAATTTTCAGAACCCCGACTGGCCCGCGCTGTTCGCGGCGTATGCCCGCGCCTTCGCGGAACGTTATCCGTGGGTGCGGCTCTACACGCCGGTCAACGAAATCTACATCTGCGCCAAGTTCTCGGCCCTCTTTGGCTGGTGGAACGAGCAGTTACGCAGCGATACCGCCTTTGTGACGGCCATCAAGCACCTGGTGCGGGCCAATATCCTGGCCGAGGAAGCGATCCTGGAAGTGCAACCGGGCGCCTACTTCATCCAGAGCGAGTCGAGCGAACACTTCCACCCCATCAGCCACGACCCGGCGGTGCAGGAACTGGCCGAGCACATGAACCACGCGCGCTTCGTGTCGCTCGACCTCTGCTACGGGCACCACGACATGTGCTGGTGTGTCTACCAGTGGCTGCTCGACCACGGCATGACGCGCGACGAGTTTGGCTGGTTTCAGCGCCACGGGCGTGCCCTCAAGCCCTATCACATCATGGGCAACGATTACTACATCACCAACGAACACATGGTCCATCCCGACGGCCGGCTCACCCCCGCGGGCGACGCCTTCGGCTACTACATGGTGACCAAGCAGTATTACGAGCGCTACCGCCTGCCGGTGATGCACACGGAAACCAACCTGGCCGACGCGGACCAGGCGCCGCAGTGGCTCTGGAAGCAATGGACCAACATGCTGCGCTTGAAGCAAGACGGTGTGCCGGTGGTCGGCTTCACCTGGTATAGCCTGACCGATCAGGTGGACTGGGATACCGCGCTCCGCGAGGATAACGGGCACGTCAATCCCCTGGGCCTGTTTGACATGGACCGCAACATCCGCCCGGTGGGCGAGGCGTATCGCCGGCTAGTGACGGGCTGGAGCGAGGTGCTGCCCCGCGAGAGCATCTTCCACGCCGTGTCGTCCGCGTAGATCGCGCGGCGCCGCGAACGCGCGAGGGGCGCGGCAGCCAGGCTGCCGCGCCCCTTTTGGTGCCCGGCAGGGGATCAGGCGGGTGGCGGCGGCGGCGGGCTAGCGGGGATAAACCGGCGCAATACGAGGTCCATCTGCGTGGCGGCGACGACGGCGCGGCGGCGGGCCATGACGTTGCTGCACCGGCGGCATAGCTCACGGGCCAGTTCGGGGTGCCGGGCCATCTGCGCGGCGGCAAAATCGCAGAAGAGGCGTTCAAAGGTGGCGGCGAGCCGGCTCAGGTCATCCGGCACATCGTCGGTGGCGGCGCGCAGCACGGCCTGGCGCACCGCCGCGACATCGACGATGCCGCGGGCCACGTCGGTGACGAACGCTTGGGTGTCGATCTCGGCCTCCAGGGCCAGGGCGCCCGGTGTCAGCGGGGTGTAATGGCCGCCGACCGCGGCATATGCCTGCCGGAACAGGCCGGTAATGGCCGCGCGGTGGTCCGCGCAAAACCGCGTAATCGCTTCTTGATCGTAGTGCAACATTGCCGCCCTCCGCTCCTTTGCCTGTGGCTGCAAGCGTCCTACTCTTAGTAACGTTGGGGAGCCGGGGAAAGGTCCGGGTCGCGGCGTCCATATTCGCTTACAGCTTGATAAGGTAAGGCCCGGCGACGCGGCTTAACGCTGCATGAACGGGCGGCTCACGGCGCCTTAGCCGGCGTGGTATTCGTCACGGCAGCCAGCAGGCGGCGGGCGAAGAAGCTGAAGCCCCACCTGTATTGCCAGCGCGCGCCCGGCTCGACTCCGGCCATGATCTGATCATAACTGAGCACCTGGTGGAGCAGGCCCACCGGCTCGGCCAGATCGGCGACGGCGCGCAGGCGCTCCAGCGGTTCGTAGTCGGTCCAGTAGCTCAGGTAGAGGTCGCGCCAACGGGCGCGTTCTTCCGGCGCGGGCGGCGCGTCCTCCGGGTCGATCAGCGTGACGAGGTCGAGGAAGGGGTGGGCAATGCAGGCATCGGACCAATCGAAAATGAGCGGGCCGGTCGCCCCAATGACGATGTTGTTCTCGTGGAGATCGCCGTGCAGCAGCGCGGGCGGCACGCGGTAGCGTGCCAGTTCCGCGCACAGGGTGACGAGGCGCGGTTCCGCCGCGCGCAGGGCGGCCACTTCCGCCGGCTCCAGCACGCCCGGCTCGTCCCGGACGGCGAGCAGCGCCGGGACGGCGGCGGCCAGCCGGTCGAGCCGCCGGTCAAGGCAGCCCGCCGCCAGCAAGGCGTCGATCTGGTCCACGGATTCGCGCTGCATGGCGGCGAAGGCACGGATGGTGTCGTCCCAGGCGGGGCGGGGCGCATCCTTGAGCAGCGCGCCGCCGAAGTCGTCCAGCAGCATCCAGCGCCGGGCGGCATCGACGGCCAGCGGGCGCGGCACCGTGCGCGGATA
>JAICKM010001115.1 GCA_025927935.1 Chloroflexia bacterium
CGGCATGATCGCCGGCGAACTGATGGACAGCGCGGGCCACCGCGATACCGGCGGCAACCTCAACGATCTGCTGCGCGCCGCCGAGGTGCCTGCGCTGATCGGCGCCGACACCCGCTTCCTGACCCGCCGCGTGCGGACGGAAGGCGTTATCACCGCCGCGCTGGCCGTGGCCCCCCCCGACCGGTTGCCCGCCGTCGCCGGCCTCCAGGCGCAGGCGGTCGCCTTCAACTATGACGCCACCGACTTCGTCGCCGGCTGCTCCACCGTCGCGCCGGTCTGGCACCCCCCGGCGCGGCCCGATGCCCCGCGCATCGTGCTGGTAGATTACGGCACCAAGACCAGCACCCTGGAGCACCTGCGCGCGAGCGGCGCGGGCGTTTGGGTCGTCCCGGCGCGCAGCACGGCCGCCGAGATCCTGTCCTTGCAGCCCGACGGCGTCCTGCTCTCCAACGGCCCCGGCGACCCGTCGGCCCTCGGCTATGCCGTCGCCAACGCGCGTGACCTGCTGGACGCCGGGCGTGTGCCCATCTTCGGCATCTGCCTGGGCCACCAACTGCTCACGCTGGCCGCGGGCGGGCGCACGATCAAGATGCGCTTCGGCCACCGCGGCGTGAACCAACCGGTGCTCGACCTCGACACTGGGCGCGTCGCCGTCACCACGCAGAACCACGGCTACGTCGTGGACGGCGCGGCGATCCCGCCCGGCTACCGGGTGACGCACACCAACCTGAACGACGGCACAGTGGAGGGCATCGCCCACCTGACGCGCCCCATCTGGGGCGTGCAGTGGCACCCCGAAGCCCACCCCGGCCCCACCGATACCCGTTACCTGCTCGACCGGTTCCTTGCCGCCACGGAGGCCATCTATGCCTAAAGATCCATCCCTGCGTAAAGTGCTGATTATCGGCTCCGGCCCCATCGTCATCGGCCAGGCCGCCGAGTTCGACTACGCCGGCACCCAGGCGTGCCTCGCTTGCCGCGAAGAAGGTGTGCAGGTGGTGCTGGTCAACTCCAACCCGGCGACGATCCAGACCGACCCCGGTACCGCCGACAAGGTCTACATCGAGCCGCTGACCGTGGAGAGCCTGACCAGCATCATCCGCCGCGAGCGTCCTGACGGCCTGATCGCTACCATGGGCGGGCAGACCGGGCTGAACCTGTCCGTGGCCCTGGAGGACGCGGGCGTGCTGGCCGAGTACGGCGTGCGCGTGCTGGGCACGGGCATCCCGACCATCCGCCAGGCCGAGGACCGCGAAGCCTTCGCCGACCTGATGGTCGCGGCGGGCCAGCCGGTGCTGCCGCACACCACCGTCAACACCCTGGCCGGGGCCGAGGCGTTCGCCGCGCTGCACGGCTACCCGCTGGTGGTGCGCGCGCCCTTCTGCCTGGGCGGCACCGGGTCCGGCCACGCCGCCGACGCCGCCGAACTGGCCGCGCTGGTGGAACAGGGCTTGAAAGCCAGCCCCAGCGGCCACTTGCTGGTCGAAAAGAGCGTCGCCG
>JAICKM010000629.1 GCA_025927935.1 Chloroflexia bacterium
CGCCAGCCGCCGATCCACTGGTCGGCGCGCACAAAGGTCACGCGGCTGCCCTGGCTGGGGCCGAAGCAGAGCCGCCCGGCGAAGGCGGCGGGGGCCAGCAACTCGCCCCAGGCGGAGTTGAGCGGCTGCTCGGCCCAGGCGCCCGCGCGCCGCGCCACCTCCGCGGCCAGTTCGGCGCGGGGCAGGCTGCGCCCGTCCAGCGCATCGCCGATGGCGGCCAGCAGCGCCGCGGCCTGCGCCGGGTCCAACCCCGCCGCCTCGTGCCAGGGGGTGTCCCAGAACGCGGCGCACGCCTGCATCGCCGCCATCCACAGGGGCAGTTCATCGGCGGGCAGCAGGTGCAGCGTGCCACGCGGGCCGTAGGTCTTGACCAGTTCACGCCGCTCCCAGATGGCGGCGCGCACGTCTTGCTGCGTCACTCCAGCCACGCGCGCCCCGATGGCGAGTTCGGCGGCGCTGAGGATCTGCGCCTGCACCCCGCCCACGGCGCGCACCATGTCCACCAGCCGGGCAGCAGGCGCGGGCGCGCTGAGGTAATGCCGGGCCAGCCGCCACCGGCAAACTTCGTCCCAGGACCACGATCGCATGGGCCAGCCGCCTCCCAATAACGAGGGCTGCCCCAGCGGGCAGCTCTGCACATCTCCAGCCCCTCCCCTGGCGCAAACAGCCTTCTTGCGCCAGGGAGTCCTGCCGGAAGCCGAGACCTGTTACCGGCGTGTCGCCGCTGCGCTCAGGGCTTAGCCTGCTGGACTCGGGCGATCATCTGGCGGATCAGCCCCAGATGAAAGGCAGCGTGAGCGACCGAGGCCAGCGTGCCGGTGATGTATTCTTCCGGCAGGGCTTCTTGCCGTTTCAGCAGCTCGCACAGCGTTTCGAACTCGCTGCGTAGCTCGCGACGCAGCTTATTCCATTCCTGTTCATCGAGGCCGATTACCTGCCAGCTTTCCGCCCACCGGCCCTCGTAGGCTCCGCCACGTATAGCAGCGTTGAATTGCGCCAGGCTCCAGCGTAGATGCTCGGCGTTCGCGGCGATGGTCGAACCCGCCTGACCGCTGCCGTCGACGGACCGGGAAGCCTCCGTGGCAGACACCCCTTCCAGCGTACCGAGGATGCCGGAGTTCGCCTCGTTGTCGATGAACCAGGTGGTCGAGGGGTCCGGCGGGCCGGCGTAGGCTTCGGTCAGCAGAATGACTACGGAGTTGATCAACGCCCTGGCTGAGACTGTGCTCATTGGATTGGTCCTCCATCCCGATCTGTAATTCTGCATCAGCGAGGCGCGAGCGAAACACTCATCCGCTCGGATGCTAACCACCGCCGACTACTTAATCACAACGCACGAGTCAGGAGTTCGCCGGTGGTATCCCTACACCGCAATCGGGGACTGGGCCGGGTTGAACCCGGCCCCTACAGTGCGCTTGTGACGGAGGGACCGATTTCCGGTCTGCCTCCGGCGATGCGGCCTGGGTAGGGGCCGGGTCGAAACCCGGCCCGTGCCTGCACGTTTGCTGGCTGCCCTACCCCTTCAGCGACCCGGCCAGCAGACCGCGCAGGAAATAGCGCCCCAGGAAGATGTAGACCAGCAGCGTGGGGATGGCGGCCAGCAGCGCCCCGGCCATCTGAACATTCCAGGCCACGCTGAAGCTGCCCGCCAGGTTGTTCAGCGCCACGGTGATCGGCTGGCTCTTGGGGTCGCTCACCAGGATAATAGCGAACAGGAACTCGTTCCACACGGCGGTGAACTGCCAGATCATCACGACGATAAAGCCAGGCAGCGAGATCGGGAACAGGATGTGGCGGTAGACGCCCAAAATCCCCGCGCCGTCGATGCGCGCCGCTTCGACCAGTTCCGACGGCACCGAGGCGTAATAGTTGCGGAAGATGAGCGTGGTGATCGGGATGCCGTAGATCACATGCACCAGGATCAGCCCCGGCAGCGTGCCGTAAAGGTGGATCGAGCGCATGGTCTGCACCAGCGGGATCAGGATGCTCTGGTACGGGATGAACATGCCGAAGAGGATCAGCGGGAAGATAACGTTGGCGCCGGGAAACTTCCACTTCGCCAGTACGTAGCCGTTCATCGAGCCAAGAATCGCCGAGATGAGCGTGGTCGGCACGGTCAGCAGCATACTGTTCATGAAGTTCTGGGCCAGGCCGTTGATGGCCGTGCTCTCGTTGCCGAACCAGGCGTCGCGGAAGCTGTCGAAGCTGAGGCTTTGCGGCAGGTTCCACATGCGGTCCAGGCTGACCTCGGTGAACGACTTCAGCCCGGTGATCAGCAGCACATAGATGGGCATCAGGTAGAACAGCGCGAAGACAATGAGCACCCCATAGATCAGGATGCGACCGGGTCGCAGCCCGCGCGGGCGCTCCGAGGGGACGGGGACGGCGCTCACTGTTGCACCTCGTTGCGGAAGTTCCAGATCAGGTAGGGGATAATCAGCAGGCTGACCAGCGCCAGCAGCACAATGGCGATGGACGCGCCCTGCGAGAAATGGCTGCCGCTGAAGGTGGTGTCGTACATGAACAGGGCCGGCACATCGCTGGAAAAGCCGGGGCCGGGGCCGGTCATCGATTTGGTCAGGTCAAAGATCTTGAGCGAGATGTGGCCGAGAATAATCACCGCGCTGAGCGTGATCGGCTGCAACAGGGGCAGGATCACCCGGCGAAAAATCTGCCACTCGGTGGCGCCGTCCACGCGCGCCGCCTCGCGCAACTCGTCGGGGATGCCGCGCAGCCCGGCCAGGTACATCGCCATCACATAGCCCGACATCTGCCAGACCGCCGCCAGCACCACGGCCAGGATGCCGATTTTCGGATCGGTGAACCAGCCCGACTTCAAGAAACCCAGGCCCGCATAATCGAGCAGCAGGTTGATGCCCGACGACGGCGTTTCCAGCCAGCGCCAGGCCACGCCGGTCACGATGAAGGAGACGGCCAGCGGGAACATGAAGATGTTGCGAAACAGCGCCTCGAACTTGATGCGCATGTCGAGCAGCGTCGCCAGCACGAGGCCCAGGACCAGGCAGGCGGCGATAAAGGCGACGGTAAAGACGAACGTGTTACGCAGGTCGATCTGGAAGCGCTCGGTCTGGAACAGGCGCCCATAGTTATACAGGCCGACCCAGGTGAAGTCGGGCGCAAAGTCGTTCCAGCGCACCAGGGAGATATAGGCGGTCTGGGCGATAAAGATATAGACGAAGACGGCGACCGCGATAATCGAGGGCGTGATCAGCGCGACGGAAATCAGCCGGTCCTTGCTCCAGTGGAAGCTGCGGGTCTTCATGGTGGGACGCGCGACGACCAGCGCCGGGTCCGGGCTTAGCTGGCTCATAAGGTTTCTCCCGCGAGGGCAGCGCGGCGGCTCCGGGGAGCCGCCGCGCCTGGGGGCCGTCCGCTGGACAGCCCACCCGGCTTACTTGCAGACGCCCGCATCCACGCAGGCTTGGCCGAGCGCCTTCTGGGTGGCGGCCACGTCCTGGTTGGTCACGAAGCTGTTGATCGCGTCGGTGTAGGCTTGCGCCCACCCGTCCTTGGCGGCGGCCCCGTGGACCACGCTCGGAACGATGGTGTCCTTCTTCCAGTCTTCGATGGCCGACTTCAAGTAGGCGTCGTAATCGCCCTGCCCGGCGTCGGTGCGGGCCGGGATCGACCCCTTGAGCGGGTTGAAGGCGTCCTGCCCCGCGCGGGACCCGGCCAGTTTCAGCCAGGCCAGGGCGTTATCGCGGTCCTTGGCGTTCTTGGGCAGGGCGAAGGTATCGGACAGCGCGTCGTAGATGCCCTTGGTGTTGGGGGAGTTGGTCCAACCGTAGTCGGTGAACTTCTTGGCTTTGTAGTCGGCGTCGGTCCAGTCGCCCATGATGGTCATGCCGGCCTTGCCCGCGATGAGCAGGTCGTTGGCGCCGTCCCAGGTCAGGGCGGCATGGTCGGCGTTGATGTAGCCCAGCATCTTCTTGAAGGTGTTGAGCGCGTCCGTGACCTTGGGATCGTCCCACTTGGTGGCGCCGGTCCAGAGGCCCTTGTAGCCGTCCACGCCCAGCGTGCCGACCAGCACGGTCTCGAATAGGTGGGCCGAGGCAAACGTCACCTTGTCGCCGAGGGCCAGCGCGGTGATGCCCTTGGCCTTGAGCGCGTCGGCAACCTTGAAGAAGTCGTCGAAGGTCACGGGCGCGGTCAGGTTGTTGTCGGCGAAAACCTTCTTGTTATACCAGAGCACGTTGGCGCGGTGGATGTTCACCGGCACAGACCAGTAGTGGCCGTCGCCCGACACGATGTCGAGCAC
>JAICKM010000313.1 GCA_025927935.1 Chloroflexia bacterium
CTATCGCGGCGACCTGGGCATGAGTCCCGGCCAGAACGGCGGTAGCACCAGCTACGGCATCAGCGTCCCGGCGGGCCAGACCTTTGTCGTCACCGTCTACGAGGTCACAGCCAATGGCGGCTGTGGTAGCTATACCCTCACCGTCACCGACCCCGCCGGGGCCGTCGTCCGGCAGTAATCGGGATGCGCAAGCCCCGGACTCCTAAGGAGTCCGGGGCTTTTTGCGCAGTGAGTGGTGGCCGGGCCGGTTTGAAACCGGCCCCTACAAGCAAAATTGCCGCCTAGCGACAATAGAAAAGGCAAATTTGGAATGGGCTGATAAACCCATTCCAATACCACTATGGCTGATGCCTACCGTAGCATGAGGGGCCGTCGCCCTCCGAAGATGGACTGTTCAGCTTGGGCGATATACCTCGGCTCTTCTAAAACACTGGGATCAACCTGAGGAGCTAGAAGACCGATAGCGGGTCATATAGATGGGCGGGCGATGCCCACTAGAGCGCAGGAGGGAGTCGGGCAAACGCGCCAGGAGCTGAGTCCTATCGGCAAGGTGTAGACAAGCATAGGTCAATACCTGTCCGTTCCGGCACTACCTACCGGCGCCGGCTAATTCGGAACCGGATAATACAAAAGGGAGGACCACTGCGGTCCTCCCCTTGCTCAGCAGTATTGGGGCGCCGATTACCGCGCGACGCGAGTGGCGCCGGCGTAATGGGCAACCCAGTAGGGGCTCCATAGGTCGCTCACCGTGACGCCGATGCCGTAGTCGGCAGCGTGGACGATCTTACCGTTGCCGGCATAGATGGCGATGTGCGAAATACCCTTGCGATAGGTGTTGGCGAAGTAGACCAGGTCACCGGGCTGCAACTGACTGCTGCTAATGTGCGGGCCGGAGGCAATCTGGCTGCTCATGGCGCGGCCCAGGCCGATGCCGGCCTTGTTGAACACATAGTAGACAAAGCCGCTGCAATCGAAGCCGGAGGGGCTGGTGCCGCCGTAGCGGTAGGCATAGCCTACATACTTCATCGCCATGCTGACGACGCCACCGGAGGTGCTGCGCGCGACAGGCGGCTGGGTGGCGCCACGGGCGGTGCCCGTGCGAGCGGTCGTGGTCGTGGTCGCCTTCTTCGCGGTGGCCTGCGTCGTCTTTTTCGGCGCCGGGGCGCTGACCAGGTACGCGGCGGACGCCCAACCCGTGATGTTCGAGTTGGAAACCTGATACCAGGAGGCGCCGTTCTTATCCTTGGTCGGACCCTTCAGGATTTGCAGCACCGTACCCTGCCCGGCGGTGGACTTGATCGTGCCGCCGGGGGTACTGCGCAGGCGAACCGCGACGCCGCCGGGGGTAGCGACTTTCGCATAACCCTTGAGGCTGGCAGGGGCCTTGGCTTTGGTCGTCTTGCTGCTGCTGGTCGTGGCCTTGCTGGTCGTGCTGCTGCCGCCGGCCGGACCCAGGTAGCGGGTATCGACCCAGCCGATGCGGCCGCTACCGTTGATGCTCACGCGCCACCAGCTATGGCCCTTATCATCCTTGATCGGACCTTCAAGGATCTGGACTTTATCGCCCTCGCCCAGGGTGCCCTTCACATCGTAACCGACGCCCGCGCCTTCGCGGAAACGCACGCCGCCGCCGCCGGTATTGGTGACCACGGCGGGCTTATTGGGGCCGACGCCGGCCGCCGCAGCGGTGGGCGCAAACGACACGCTCGTCGCCAGTAACGACGACACCGAAAACAGAGCGACTACTACCGCTTGGCGGATATTAACTGCTGAGTAAAGTTTCATACTAAAAAGCCTCATCCTCCTGAAAGATTAGCTGTGCGGCGACCCTGATGCGTATCCGATCCGTACACTATTGCATCTACAACCTTGAAGCCGGATGGAGCGGGGTCGCGTCACTCCCGCGAAATAACAACCAATCGTTCCGAACAACTATCCGAGCGGTTAGCAGATCGACAACGGGGCTGGCTGCTTCCCGAGCAGGAGACACAGCAGATCGAGGTACACTGGGGCGCGCCGGCTGGCGACGCGCAGCGTGCGGCGGTGCGGGGAGCACCGGAACAGGGGATTGTAGCGGGGATGCGCGCTGGTGCGAAAGATGTGGGCGCTGGACGCGCAGGCCGGTGGGGCCAGCCGGGTGCGCCGTCGCAGCTTACGGGAGCGGAAAGCGATCAAGAACCAGAGGACTAAACGCAGGCGCTGGGGCACGCGCAGTGCTTCGTTACTGAAAAGTATTTCAGGGCCCAAAGTTCGCCTGCTCCTTCTTGCCTAATCACTCGGTCTTTTGTCGCTGCGGCGATAGGGCGTTTGTCCCCTCGCCTGTGGCAGAATATCATAGCGCCCAGGGCATGTCAAGCAGGAAAAGGTCAATAATGTATCAATATCGGGAACTAAGCGCGTTAGAAATACGTCGCAGGGGACCTTTTGGGGTGGGCCGGAAGCTAAAACATGGTAGCGCCAATTACCCTTTTTCTACCGGCAAACGCCTGATATCACGTTAGAAAGCGGAATAGAAGGGGGCCGCAGTGTCAGGTAACTATCCAAACCGGGGCTGAAATGATTTTGAGACCCCGGCAATGGGGAATTGGATTTCCGGGACTTGAGGTCTATCGTGGCAGGCGGATGGGTCCAGCAGCAGAGGACAGTCGGGCAGCGGGCGGAGCACGGTGGCCAGCCGCACACGCTAATATTCTTGCAGCCAGCGCCATTCTTCGCGGGCGCGGATGAGTTGCAGCAGATTGATGAGGTAGTGGGCCACCAGTGGGGCCAGCAGGCTGCCGGTGGTCAGGAACAGGACACTCAGCCCGGCGCCGATCCCGGCGGCGACGATCATGCCGAGGGTGCCTTGCGGGCTGTGCATGATGCCGAAGATGACGGCGAGCACGACGATGAGGATGGGGGGCGGCACCAGGACGCTGAAGCCGCCCAGCAACAGGCCGCGGAACAGCACTTCTTCCAGCAACACGGCGAGCAGCATGGCGGCGGGCACCAGCAGCCATTCGCGGCGGGTGCGCGGAAAGACGTTCTTCATGACCACCGGGGAATAGACCCCTTTGCCGAAGCGGCCAATGGCCCAGTGGGTGATCAGGTTGACGACGATCTGCGCGGCGAGGCCGACGATGATGCCCACGGCCGCGATCTGTAGCGGGTGGGTAAAGGTCCAGCCGAACTGATCCGGCGGCAGGCCGCTGATGGCGGCGAGGACCACGCACAGGGCGATAAAGCCGGCCTTGACGCCGTTCTCGACGGGAGCCAGCAGCAGATTCTCCTGGATGGGCACGACACGCAACAGTTTGCCGCTCTGGTACGTAACCCAGGCCAGCAAGCCGAGCAACAGCAGCGATCCCAGGAGAAAAATCACAAACATAGCTGCAATTGTAGCAGCCGCCGATGATGAGTGTCAAGCGCGCAGCACGGATATCCGGGGCAGGGCTCGCGCGGGCCCCACGGCGCGCCCCCGCCCTGTGCGCGGCGGAGCGCCGCAGGCACGCGCGGTGCTCAGGCCGCCCCGAACTCAGCCCAGGGTGCGCCGGGCGGTGATGACTCCGGTATTCAAGCCGATGGTGCTCAGGCCACCAAAGAACCGCGCGTGCTCGATCTTGACGCACGCGTCCATAACCACCTCCAGTCCGGCATCCCGCGCCCGTTGCGCCGCTGCCTCGTTGATCACACCCAGTTGCATCCAGACTACCTTCGCGCCGATGGCGATGGCATCCTCGACGATGGGAGGAACGGCAGCCGGGTCGCGGAAGATGTCCACGATGTCGACCGGTTCAGGAATGTCACGGAGCGAAGCGTAAGAGCGCCGCCCCAGGATCTCCTGCTCACGCGGGTTCACCGGGATCACGTTGTAGCCCTCGGCCAGCATATAGATGGCGGCGAAATGGCTCGGGCGGAACGGATTGGCGGACAGGCCCACCATGGCAATGGTGCGCGCCTGCTTGAGAATCCGCAGGCGGTCGAACGAGGTGGTGGCAAAGGCGCTGCGGTTCACGGGCGAGTTGGAGCTCACTGCGCCGCTGAAAGTCTCTACATTGGTCATCCTGGGTCCTTCCGTGAGGCATGCGCCCGCGGACGGGCACACGCGTGTGTCGTAAGAGTGATTAGCCGGCCGGCGAACGCAGCGCCTGGTCGAGATCCCAGAGCAGATCGTCGGTGTCCTCCAGGCCCACCGAGAGGCGGATCATCTCAGGCAGCACCCCGGCGGTGCGCCGGCCGGCTTCGCTCAACTGCTGGTGGGTGGTGCTGGCTGGATGGATCACGAGCGACTTGGCATCGCCCACGTTGGCCAGGTGCGAGAAGAGTTGCAGACTCTCGATGAAGCGGCGCCCGGCGTCCAGGCCACCCTTGACGCCAAAGGTGAAGACGGCGCCCGCGCCCCTGGGCACGTAGCGCTGGGCCAACGGATAGTAGGGATTGCCCGGCAAGGAGGGATAGTTGACCCAGGCAACCGCCGGGTGCGTCTCCAGGAACGTGGCGACGGCGCGGGCGTTGGCGACATGGCGGTCCATACGCAGGCCCAACGTCTCGATCCCCTGGAGAAAGAGGAAGGAATTGAACGGGCTGAGCGCCGGGCCGAAATCGCGTAGCCCTTCCACCCGCGCCTTCATGATGTAGGCAAAATCGCCAAAGGTCTCGTAGAAGCGGATGCCGTGATAGCCGGGGCTGGGTTCAAGCAGTTGCGGGAAGGGACCGGCATCCCAGGGGAACCGGCCGCTGTCCACAATCACCCCGCCGATGCTCGTGCCGTGCCCGCCCAGGAACTTGGTCGCTGACTCCACCACAATGTCGGCGCCGTGTTCGATAGGCCGGCAGAGATAAGGCGAGGCAAAGGTATTGTCGATCATCAACGGCAGGTGGGCTTCATGGGCAATGGCGGCGACGGCGGCGATGTCGAGTACGTTGATGCGCGGATTGCCGATGGTTTCGCCGTAAAGCACCCGTGTGCGCGGCGTAATGGCACGCCGGAAGTTCTCCGGATCGTCCGGGTCGACAAAGATGGTGTTGATGCCGAAGCGCCGCAGACTGACGTCGAACTGGGTATAAGTGCCGCCATAGAGCGTGCTCGCCGCAACGATCTCGTCCCCGGCTTGCAGCAGACTCGACAAGGCGATAAACTGCGCGGCCTGGCCGCTACCAACCGCCAGGCCGCCCACCCCACCCTCCAGCGAGGCGATGCGCTCCTCCAGCACCGCCGTGGTGGGATTCATAATGCGCGTGTAGATATTGCCGAAGCGTTGCAGGTTGAAGAGGTTCGCGGCGTGCTCCGCATCCTCAAAGACATACGACGTGGTCTGATAGATCGGTACGGCGCGCGCGCCGGTCGCGGGATCGGGCCGCTGCCCGGCGTGCAGCGCCCGCGTGTTGAAGCCGAAGCGGTGATCATAGACCGAGGATCCATCCGCCGCGTGCCCGTTGGTTGCGGACGTGGCTGTATCTCCCGCCAGGGGCGGGCCAAAAGATTCGTCGATAGACACGGAAGAGACTCCTTTCAGGTCAGGGTTGCCCGCGAAATGTATCGGTCCAGCGGAGCAAGCGATGCTCGAACACCAGCAAAAGCGAGTCTGTCGCTTTGCCGAGCAGCGCAAGCAGGACAATGCTCAGCACAATGATGTCGGCGCGCCCGGTGTTCTGCGCATCGATCAGCATAAAGCCTAGCCCGCGTGAGGCGGCGATGAGTTCGGCGGCCACCAGAAAGAGCCAGCTTTGGGCCAGGCCGATGCGTAACCCCGTAAACAGCGCGGGGAGCGCCGCCGGTAACATCACCTGCCGGGCCAGAGCCAGGCCGCGCAACCCATACGCATAGCCGACCTCCACGAGCTTGCGATCGATCTGGCGGATGCCGGCGACCAGGTTTGTGTAAACCGGAAAGAAGGCCCCAATCGCCACAAGTGTGACTTTCGGACCCTCATCTACACCCATCCACAAAATCAACAACGGGACCCAGGCCAGCGACGGGATGGTCCGTAGCGCCTGTAGCGTGGGCGCCAGCAGATCTTCTGCGGGCCGCGAGAGACCGACCGCCAGCCCGACGGCAATCGCCAGCGCGCTCCCGACGGCGAAGCCGGCCAGAACCCGCGCAATGCTGACGAGGACATTGCCGGCTAGCCGATCGGTGGAGATCAATTCCCATCCGGCGGCCAGCACGTCCAGCGGTCCCGGCAACTGGCTACGCTCAAAGATACCCCAAATTGTAACGAGTTGCCAGACCAGGAGTAACCCGATGGGGATAGTGAGCCGGCGCAAGGCCCGCGCGGACGGCAGCGCCGCCCGCGCGGACAACGCGCGCACTCGGAGAGCAGGTAAGACGGATTGCTTCATAGCGCGCTCCTCTATTCCCTATTTCTGCGCCACGGCCTGGATAAACTGCGGCGCAAAGAGGGCCTTGAGCGAGGCAGCCACATCGGTGCCGGGCTTGACCTGCTGCTCGCTGACCAGGATCGGGATGATCTCACGCAGCACGGCGGCTTGCGCGTCGCCGGGGATCGGGCTGCTCGTCAAGACGGTGCGATCTACTAACTCGCGCTTGGCGACAGGCAGGGAAATCTTGGCTTCATCGGCCAGAATCTGGGCCGCATCGTCGGGGTGAGCCAGAATCCACTGGCGCGCCCGCTCATAAGCGGCCAGAACCCGGCGCACATAGTCGGGGTGGGCGTCGATGAACGCGCTGCGCGCGTTCAGGAAGCCGTAGCTGTTGAAGTCAATGTTGCGGTAGATCAGCTTCGAGCCCTGTTCCAGTTCGGTCTGCGCCATGTGGGGATCAAGCCCGGCCCAGGCATCGACCTGGCCGCGCTCCAGGGCCACTTTGCCGTCGGCATGTTGGAGATTGACCAGTTCGATATCGGCTTGCGTCAGCCCGGCCTCATGCAGGCTGCGGAGCAGGAAGAAGTAGGGGTCGGTGCCCTTGGTCGCGGCGACTTTCTTGCCTTTCAGTTGGGCCACCGTGGTGATGGTCGAATTCTTACCCACCACGAGCGCGGTCCACTCGGGTTTGGAGTAGATGTAGACAGTCTGGATGGGCGAGCCGTTGGCTTTCGCCAGCAGCGCGGCGGAGCCGGCCGTGGAGCCGAAGTCCACGGCGTCGGAGCGGAGAAACTCGTTCGCCTTGTTGCTGCCGGCGCTGAGCACCCACTTCACGGCAACGCCATCGGCTTTCAGATCGTCTTCCAGCCAGCCGAACTTGCGCAAGACCAGGCTGCTGGGGTTATAGTAGGCGTAATCCAGGCGAATCTCGGTGGGTTTTTGGGCCGCCACGGTCCCGCCGCACGCGGCGAGCAACGGGAGCAGCAGGACACCAAGGGCCAGGATCGGAAACAAACGCTTGTTCACGGAACTCCTCCTTTTATGAGAGGCCGGCGGGCTGTGCCGCAGCGGGCACGGTGTGGGCCAGGCCAAAGTAAGCTAGAATTTGGGCGCGCAGCGGCACGAGCGCCGCATCTCCCCGGTCGCGCGGGCGGGGCTGGGACACGAAGATCGTCTCCCGGATTGCGGCGGGGCGCGGGCTCATCAGCACGATGCGATCGGCGAGATAGAGCGCCTCGTCCACATCGTGCGTCACCATGACGACGGTGGGACGCACGGCGGCACAGACATCGGCCAGCAGATCCTGCATCTGCATGCGGGTCAGGGCGTCCAGCGAGGCAAAGGGTTCGTCGAGCAGGAGCACTTCGGGGCGCCCAATGAGGGCGCGGGCCAGCGCCGCCCGCTGCGCCATGCCGCCGGAGAGTTGATGAGGATACGCCTGCTCGAAGCCGGC
>JAICKM010000401.1 GCA_025927935.1 Chloroflexia bacterium
AGAAGCAGCGCACGGCGATCGCGCGGGCCGTGATGCGTGACCCGGCCATCTTGATCCTGGACGATGCGCTTTCGAGCATCGACACCGCGACTCAGGCCGAGATTTTACAGGCCCTGCAGAACGTGCTGGCCGGCCGTACCAGCCTGATTATCGCCCACCGGATTTCGACCGTGAAAGCCGCCGACCAGATCATCGTCCTCGACGATGGGCACGTCATCGAGCAGGGCCGGCACCAGGAGTTAGTGGCCCGTGGCGGTGCCTACGCGCAGATGTATCGCCGCGAACTGTTGAGCCAGGAGTTGGAAGTCGACTAAGCGAGGTATGCTCTTATGCCAGGACCCGGTCCTATACACGAAGACGAATTACTTGGGAAAGCCTATGATCATCGTCTGATGCGGCGGCTGCTGGGGTACCTGCGGCCCTACCGCAAACGGATGATCGTGGCCTTAGTGTTGATTATCACCCTGGGCGCCATTGAGTTGACCCCCCCTTACCTGACCAAGCTGGCAATCGACCGCTACATTGTACCCGGCGACCTGTCGGGGATGCCGGTGGTGTTGGGCTTGTTTCTCGGCAGCCTGCTGGCGGCTTTTGTGTTGCGCTACACGCAAAACTTGATCATGCAGCGGATCGGGCAGGACGTCATGTATGACATGCGGTCCAACATCTTCGCCCATTTGCAACGGCAATCGCTCTCTTATTTCGATCACAATCCCGTGGGCCGCATGATGAGCCGGCTGACCAGCGATGTGGATGCGCTGAACGAGTTGCTCAGCTCGGGGGTGGTCGCCATCGTGGGCGACTTTGTCGCGCTGGTTGGCATTGTCATCGTGATGCTGCTGCTCGACTGGAAGCTGGCCCTCGTCAGCCTGGCTGTGCTGCCGGTGATCTATGTGGTGAGCCAGCGGTTCCAGAGCTGGATGCGGCGCACCTACCGCGACCAGCGTATCCGCCTGGCCCGCGTAAATGCCTTTTTGCAGGAAAATCTGTCGGGTATGCTGGTGCTACAATTGTTCAACCGCGAGAAGCGCCAGGCCGAGGAGTTCGACCGGCTCAACAAGCACTACCTGGCAGCGAACGTCGAATCCTTGCGCGCGTTCGCGCTCTTCTTCCCGATCATCAACCTCTGCTACGCCCTGGCCGTGGCGTTGCTGCTCTGGTACGGGGCCGGGGCGGTGCTGTCCCAGGTGGTCACTGTCGGCGTGCTGGTGGCGTTCTTCCAGTACACCGAGCGGGCCTTCCAGCCCATCCGTGACCTGGCCGAGAAATACAACATCATGCAAGCGGCCATGGCCGCCGCCGAGCGCATCTTCGTGATGCTCGACGAGCCGATCAGCATCCAGGACCCAGCAAACCCCGTGACCCTGGAGCATGTTCGCGGCGATATCGAATTCCGTCATGTGAACTTCGAGTATAACCCCGGCGAACCGATTCTCAAGGATGTCAGCTTCCACATCCCGGCGGGCACCAGCGTCGCCATCGTCGGCGCCACGGGCGCGGGCAAAACCAGTATCATCAGCCTGCTCGGCCGCTTCTATGACGTGCTGGATGGGGCGATCCTGCTGGACGGCCTGGACGTGCGCCGGGTGCGCCAGCAGCAGTTGCGCCGCCATATCGGCGTAGTCTTGCAGGACGCCGTACTCTTCTCCGGTACGATCACGAGCAACATCCGGCTGCTGGACGAAACAATCACCGACGCGCAGGTCCGCCATGCCGCCGAGTTCGTCAACGCGGCAGGCTTTATTGAGGCGCTGCCCGACGGCTATGAGCATGAGGTCAAAGAGCGCGGCACCAACCTGTCGGTGGGCCAGCGCCAGTTGCTGGCGTTCGCGCGGGCCATCGCCTTTAACCCCGAGGTGCTGCTGGTCCTCGACGAAGCGACTTCGAGCGTCGATACGGAGACGGAGGCGCTCATCCAGGACGCCCTGGAGAAGCTAATGGCGGGCCGCACCAGCATCATTATCGCGCACCGGCTCTCCACCATTCGCCATGTGGACCGCATTATCGTGCTGCACAAGGGCCGCGTGGTCGAGGAAGGCACGCACGACGAATTGATCGCCCGCGGCAACTTCTACTACCGGCTCTACCAGCTGCAATACCAGGAGCAGGAAGCCCGTGAGCGGCGCGTGGAGGCCGAGAAGCGCCGCCTGCACCAGCAAGCCGACGCCGCGCACCGCTGACGTGGCCGAGAATGCTCGACAACCACCCCGCGCCCGGATAAAACATCCGGGCGCGTTTTTGCTGTCCGCCGAATGGCACCATCCATGCTTTCATGGACCTGTGCGCGGCCGGAATTGCGGCGGCGCCGGAGGCCATGCCACAGGAGGTTTGACATTATGAACAGCAATCGGGCGGGGGCGCCGGATAGCGATTTTGAGCAGGACCCGGTAACGGAAGGCACGCGCAGGGTGCCGGCCGGGATGCCGGGCGCCATCTACGCCGGGGGCGGCACGGTGCAACCCGAGGATCTCGAACTGGAAGAGAACTATCCGCCCGTCGCCAACGATCTGGGCGATGCCTTCGAGGCCGACGACCGGGTGGCCGGGGGCGACGACCAGGGAGTCGGCCCCAACGACGACACCGGCTCGACGGGCGGTAGCTACAGCGCGGGCGGCTCCACCCACGGCGGTATCGGTTACGAGCGTGGGTCCGACTATGGCGGCTCGGGCAAGGCCGAGGGCACAAACACCTCGCCGGGCGCCTATGGCTCCGGCGGCTCCGACGACCGCTGAGCCGGGCGGCAACATCTTTGCTTTACGACCACCATAGGCCGGCGCACGCGGGATTCCAAAGGTCCCGCGTGCGTGCTGACCGCTATTTATATGGCATTGATTGTGCTATACTTATATGAGCAGTGTCCGCGGGGTTCCGGGTCGCGCTCGGAATCATCTACCCCCTCCCCAACACTGCTAGGGCAACCGTGCCCGGTGCCGCCCTGGCATCCGGGTATCACTCCACCGGCCCCAACGAGCCGCGACGTAGCGGCCGGCTAAACGTAGCACAGCGATGTGCTAGGACCTCAGGAGGTTCAACGGTTATGAGTAGTAATTACAACGATCCCAGTAACAGCGAGTCTGATATGCGCGCATCCTCAGGCGCTTCCGGGGGTTCCGGTTCGTCGAGCGGTAGCTCGTCGGGTGGTTCCGGTATGGGCAACCGCTCGTCGGGTGGTTCAGGCATGGGTAGCGGTGCGAGCGGCGGCTCAATGGGCGGCGGCTCCGGCACGAGTAATGATTCCGATATGAGCAGCGGGTCCATGGGCGGCTCGATGGGTGGCTCAATGGGCGGTGGCTCGGGGATGGGCGGCGACTCCGATATGGGGAGCGGCTCGATGGGTGGCTCAATGGGCGGCTCGGGGATGGGCGGCGACTCCGATATGGGGAGCGGCTCGATGGGCGGCACCGGCATGAGCGGCGGCGCCTCAGGCGGCTCGATGGGCGGCGGCTCCGGCATGGGCGGCGACACCGATATGGGCGGCTCGGGGATGGGCGGCGACTCCGATATGGGCAGCTCGGGGATGGGCGGCTCAATGGGTGGGTCCGGCATGGGCAGCGACACGGACATGGGCGGCTCAATGGGCGGTACCGGTATGGGTGGCGGCTCGATGAGCGGCGGCTCCGGCATGGGTACTGATTCCGACATGGGGAGCGGCTCGATGAGTGGCGGCTCGGGCATGGGCAGCGACTCTGATATGGGTAGTGGGTCCATGGGCGACTCCGGTATGGGCCGTGGTTCGATGGGCGGCTCGGGGATGGGCAGTGATTCCGATATGAGCAGCGGGTCCATGGGCGGCTCGATGGGCGGCGGCTCGGGGATGGGTAACGACTCCGACATGGGGAGCGGCTCGATGGGCGGCTCCGGTATGGGCAGCGGGTCATCCAGCGGTTCAATGGGTGGCGGCTCCGGCATGAGCGGCGGGTCGTCCGGTGGATCGATGGGTGGCGGCTCCGGCATGAGCGGCGACACCGATATGGGTAGCGGTTCGGACATGGGTGGTGGCTCGGGCATGAGCGGTGGCTCTAGCATGGGTGGCTCCGGCGGCATGTCCGGCAGCTCCAGCACCGGCGGCGGTATGGGATCCACTGGCGCGGGCCGGGGTGGCGGCATGAGCGGCTCCGGCGGCGGTATGGACACGACGAATACCTCGGGCGGCGGCCACGGCACGGGCGGCTCCGGCCTCTAGCCGGCGGCTCCAGCGCCTCGCCCAATAGGGAGACCGCTCCCGGCCCAGCAGGGTCGGGAGCGGTCTCTTTATGGCGCGGATCGCGAATTGCGGGAGGGCGCGCCGTATGCTAGAATGCAGCACACCGGCGACCAATGCAGGAAGGGGAGTGATCCATGGCGAGCGCGACGATGTTGCATATCGGCACTCCACAGGGACTGTACGTCGCCAGCAAACCCGGCACCAGTCCGCAATGGCGCATCACCAAGCACACTCTGGTCGGGCGCCCGGTGATCGGCCTGGCGCTGGGCACCGACCTCCCAGTGCGTGTGGCCGCCGTGGTGCCCCAGATGGGCGTGTTCCACAGCACAAACGGCGGGCGCGAGTGGATGCTCACCCTGCCGCTGGATGTGACTGTGTTGCTGGCCGACCCCAATCGCCCGGACCGCATCTTCGCGGGCCTCAGCCATCCCGACCGGGTGGACGGCGACCACGCGGCGGGCGGGGCCGGCGAACCGGGCAATGTGCTGGTCTCGGAGGATGGCGGCGTAAGCTGGCACGCGCTGCCCGCCTTGCCCGTGGCGGTGACCCGCGTGCTGAGCCTGGCGCTCACCGGGGGCAGTTGGGATGATCCGGGCCGGCGGCTCTGGGCCGGGGTCGAGTCGGGCGGCGTGCTCTACAGCACATATAGCAACGCCCATTGGCAGGGCCTGCGCCTGGGGCTGGGCACGAAAGTGGCGGTCTATGCCCTGGCCACCACCGGGGGCGAAGATACCGATCTCTTTGCCGCGACCTCGGTGGGTATCTATCGCCTCCAGCCCGGCCAGCGGGCGACGGACGCCGATTGGAAAGGCACCAGCCGGGTCTGGCGCTTGCCGGCCACGCCGACGCCGACCGCCGTGCGCCAGCTTATCGCCCTGGGCCGCGTGCAACACCCGGCGCGGCCCGCCGTGGCGCTGCTGGCGCGGGACGCCACGGGCCATCTCTGGCGGGGCCAGGACGGTAGTGGCGGCTGGACCGGTCTTGATCTAGCCCCGGCCGGCGGCGGCGATCCCGATCTAGCCGCGACCGCCCTCGCCGCGCACCCGGACTATCCCGACCGGGCCTATGCCGGCACACGCAGCGGGCGCATCTTTGAGACACGCAACCGCGGCACAAGCTGGGAAGATCTGGGTATCACGGTCGAGGGCGATGTGCGGACCATGGCCGTACTCGTCGTTAAATAGGTTGCATTTTCATGAGCCTGCTGGTATACTGGCGCGGCTTGCTCTGCCGGCGGAAAACCGCGACGCGGCGCAGTGATTAGCCGGCTGTACCGCGGGGCACGCATCTTGATGATGGCACCCCCGGCAGCGGCGCGTGGTCCACTCCGGCCCGTGTGCAGCGCGATTTTATATACAATATTAATCCGTCTTTTACCCGTTTTTAACTCGCCTGGCTACGCATGAACGCGCTCTGGCTGTATAATGAGACACAACCCCCGCCACCGAGCGTAGGCGCAACTGCATGGGCAAATAGGAGGCCCGACGATGACAATCGGTAGTAATGATCCCCGCGAACTGGCGATCATGTTTTTCGCCGTCATAATCTCGCTGGGACTCCTGGTGATCATCGATCGCCTGGGGACCCTCCGGCGCGGTGAGCTGGACGATGACGAGGAGGAGATCTAATGGCGCGTGCGACTAGCCCCGGAGGCACCGGGGCGGCTGGATCGGGTGGGATGCGGGGCCGGCTGCTGCGGGCGCGGGTGACGGGCCAGGAAACACTCCGCGACATTACCGGGTCGATCATTCGCAACGGCTGGCCGACCTCCGTGCGCGGCCGTTCGCTGGCAATCATGAATAGCGTCTTCTTGCATCTGCACCCGATCCGCACCCGGCCGGATGCCATCAAGATGACCTATACCTTCGGCCTGGGCGGACTCTCCTTTTTCCTCTTCCTGCTGCTGACGCTGACAGGCGTGCTGCTGATGTTCTATTACATCCCGGCGGTGCCGACCGCCTACCAGACGATTAAGGACATTCAGGAAATTCAGCCGTTTGGCTATCTGCTGCGCAATATGCACCGCTGGGCCGCCCACGCCATGGTCATTATGGTCTTCCTGCATATGTGCCGGGTCTTCTACACCGGCTCGTTTCGGGCGCCGCGCCAGTTCAACTGGGTCGTCGGCATTGTCCTGCTGGTGCTCACCTTCCTGCTGAGCTTCACCGGCTATCTGCTGCCCTGGGACCAACTGGCGATCTGGGCCATCACCGTCGGGACCAACATGGTCGGCTCAACGCCGTTCCTGGGCGAGACCATTCGCTTCCTGCTGGTGGGCGATTACACAGTGTCGCAGAACGCGCTGTTGCGCTTCTAT
>JAICKM010001058.1 GCA_025927935.1 Chloroflexia bacterium
GCAGCCTCGACATCGGCGAGGTCGAGCGGCGCATGGCCGACGTGCTGGCGGGCAAAATCAAGCTGATCTACGCCGCGCCGGAGCGGCTGCGTCAGCAGCCCTTCGTCCATGCCCTGGCTCGCGCCGGGCTGGCCCTGCTGGTCATCGACGAAGCGCATTGCGTCAGCCTCTGGGGCCATGATTTCCGCCCCGATTATCTGTTCATCGGCAAGGTTTTGCCCGCGCTGGGCAACCCGCGCCTGCTCGGCATGACGGCCACCGCCACCGAGCGCGTGCAGCAGGAGATCGGCGCGCAACTGGGCCGCCCCTTGCACATCGTCCAGACCAGCCCCTTCCGCCCCAACCTGTTCTACCAGGTCATGCATCTCAAGCACCAGAAAGAAAAGACCGAAGCGCTAGTGCGTTTTTGCCGCGAGCAGAAGGGATCGGGCATCGTCTACGTGCGCTCGCGGCAGCAGGCCGAGGATCTGGCCTTTGCCTTGCGTAGCCGCAACGTCAAGGCCGAGTATTACCACGCCCGGCTCGACCCCGCCGAGCGCAGCGCCGTGCAAGAGCGTTGGATGCTCGACCGCACGCGGGTCATCGTGGCGACCATCGCCTTCGGCATGGGTATCGACAAGCAAAATGTGCGCTTCATCGTCCATTACAGCCCGCCGGACTCGGTGGAGAGCTACGCCCAGGAGAGCGGGCGTGCGGGCCGCGACGGGCGCCCATCCATCTGCCTGATGCTCGCCACACCCGGCGACCGCTCCAATCTCACCCGCTGGCTGCGCGAGGCCGCGTTCAACATCGACAAGCTGCGCACGATCTACGGCGCCGCGCGCCGGCAGGTCCGCGCCGTGGGCCGCCCCACGCTGGTCAATTTCGGCCAGTTGTTACAGGATACGGCGACCGGCACCGGCCAGCCGCTGGACGAGACCGAACTCCGCGTTGGTATCGGCCTGATGGAGCGCGTGGACTTGCTGGTCCGCCACGCCGACGCCCCGGCCAACGTCAATGTCCAAGCCCAGGGCGCGCTCCTGGCCGCGCCCGACCCGCTGTTCGATCGCTTTCTCGACGCTTGCGACCTGCTGCCGGGGCGGCGCGCGGAACTGCGCCTGAGCGAGATCGCCGCGCAGTTGGAGATGAGTCCGCTGGCTCTAGAGTCCGCGCTGTTGCGCTGGCGCGACGAGGAGCGCATCGTCTTGCGTAGCGGCGGGCGCGAGCCGGTGATCGAGCGTCTGCCGCCGCCCGCCGACGTGGCCGGGCGCCTGAACGCGCTGCTGGCCGACTATGACAAGGCCCAACTGGCGCGCATCGACCAGCTCTTCGCCTACACGGGCACCGACGCCTGCCGCCACCAGATGCTGGCCCGCCACCTCGGCCACAGTATCGACGCGTGCGGCGAAAGCTGCGACAACTGCAAGAGCGGCGCGGCCCGCCATGCCCGCCCGCCGCGCAGCGCCGCAGAGCAAGCCGCCGACCTGGACGCGCTGCTGGCGCGCGCCCGCGAAGATCGCGTCCGCCTGAACCGCGCCCCGCTGACCCTCAAGCGCGCGCTCACCATCATCGACTGTGTCGCCAGCCAGCCCTACGCCGTGACCAAGACCGCCCTGTCCCGCGTGCTCACTGGCCGCGACGACGCGCCTTTCACGGCGGGCCAGGTGCGCGGCCACGGCGCCTTGTCGGGCGCGGATCGCTTCGACCTGCCCAGGCAGATCGACGCGCTGGTCGATCTGGGCTACCTGTCCGCGGACACCAGTGGCGGCCAGCGCCTGATCGGCCTGGGCAGCCTGGAGGCCGTCGGCCTGCTGACGA
>JAICKM010000070.1 GCA_025927935.1 Chloroflexia bacterium
CCCCCGTTAGCTGCTTCCTGCGCGGCGACTGCCGTTGCCAGGCTGTGCCAGGCGTCCAGCCCTGTCACGCGGGGCGCGCGCCCTTCGGTGATCGCGCCGATGAGGTCGGCCATGCCTGCCTGCACACTCGCCAGGTAGACTTGCTGCTTGCCGGCCTCTCCGCCGAGCGTGACGTGCAGCCGCACCCGGTCGCTGACGGTGCGCGCCCGGCCCCTCCCGCGCCAGAGCGTGGCGTCGCCGTAATGGTCGACCACCTGCACCGTGATCGCCTCGTAGCCGGTGGGCGTCACGCCCGGCACGCGCAGCAGATCGGTCGCACCCGCCATCGCCTCCAGTTGCGCGCGGCCCGCCGCGTCCGTCCAGATCTCCAGGTCCAGATCCACGGGGATCCAGCCATACAGCACGCCGTGCGCGAAGCCCCAGTCCAGCGTGATGCTCTGATACTCGGCGCGATTGGCGTGCGTAAAGGCGTGGTAATAGTTCGCCATGGTGCCGCCGGTATGCACAGCCGTCGCGGCGACCGTGTCGATCAGGAGGGCGCCGCCGTTGCCGCCTATCGTCTCGCGCCGGGGCAGGCTGAGGCCCTGGACCACCGTGACCGGAGTGCCCGCCAGCCAGGCGCAAGCGTCGAAGAAGTGGACGCCGTGCTCGACGAAGATGCCTCCGCTGATCGCCGGGTCCCAGAACCAGTGGGCGGGCGCCAGTTGCTCGTCGCCCGCATCGTTCTCCAGCGCATACCGCTGCAACGGCCCCAGCAATGGGCTGTCGCCGGTCCGTAACGTCTGCAAATGTTTGAGGAACCAGTAGAGCGGGTTCCAGCGCATGACGTAGTCCACGCTCAGCACGACCCCCGCGTCCCGCACGGCGCGTAGCACAGCGGTGGCGTCGTCCAGATGAGTCGCCAGGGGCTTCTCGCAGAAGATGTGCTTGCCCGCCCGTGCCGCAGCCACTACCTGTGGACCATGCAGCGACGGCGGGGTATTGATCGCCACAATCTGCACCGCCGGGTCGGCCAGCATCGCCTCGTAGTCGCCATAAGGCTGCAACCCAAAATCGGCGGCGGTGGCCTGCAGGCGCCCCGGATCGTTGTCGCTGGCGGCGACCAGGCGCAGTCCGGGCACTTCGCGATAGGCTTCTAGGCAGAAGCGGCCAAATCCGCCGCAGCCCACCAGCCCCAGGCCCAGGGGTATAGCCGGCGCGCCTTTCGCGGGCACGCCGATTTGCGTTTCCATGCGGGTTCTGCTCCTGTGCTACGCTGCCGCGCCCGGCAGCGCCTGATTTGCGTTATAGATCGAAGCGCAGCACGACGGCTTGCCCGGCTTGCAGATCCACCGGCAGGCGCTCCTTGCCCCAACGGATCGCGCCGCGTACATCGGCTACCGTGCCCACCAGCACGACGCCGCCTTGATCGCCCGCCAGGGCCAGCGCGTAAAGCGGGCCTTCGACCACGATCTCGTCCGTGGCGTCGCGTTCGAACTGTTCCAGCGGCCACTCCGTTTCCACCGCCAGTGTGCTGTAGAGTCGCCCTTCGTGCGCGAATAGGCTGACCTGCCCGCCGCGATAGGGCAGGTTACGCAGGCCGAACCACGTCCAGCCGGGCGGCAAGTTGGGCGCGGCGCGCAGACCGCCGGGCTGCGCCTCGACCCCGGCCAGCCCTTCGATGCCTAGCCAGAGATAGGTCGGCGGCATCCAGGGCGACATCGCCATGCCCCGGCTCTCGTAGGTCTCGCCGTGGAACCACTCCGGGAACTCGCCCGGCGCCATATGACCGCCGGCCCGCGGCTCCGGCACTTCGCAGAGCGCGTAGAGGTGGTCCATCATCTCGGCCAGCCGCGCGGGGTACTGCCGCCGCCCGGCATAGGCCACCCAGGCGGTGAGGTTAGGCCACAGCCCGCCCATCAAACCATAGCCGTAGGCGGGATGGTACTCGGCCTCGCCCTGGCCCACCGTGTGGATGCCGAACGGTGTGTAGAACTGCGGGCTGTACAGCCGATCCAGGATCTGCACGGCCTGATCCCCTTCGGCCACCCCGCCCAGGACGGGGAACACCAGATCGGCGGTCAGCGTGAGGTGGCGGCCGGTTTCATCGCGGTTCAGCAGGTAGGTACCGGTTTCGGGCGCGACCAGTTGCTCGCCTATGGTAGCCAGTAGATCGGTGCGCGCCTGCCGCCAGCGCGCGGCGTCCTCCCGCGCGTGCGCCGCCTCGGCCAGTCCGGCGGCACAGGCCAGCGCCCAGACCGTCAGGCTGTTGATCTCCGTCACTGCCCCGGCCAGGCGGTAGCCGGGGATGATATTGCGCCAGGTGGCGTTGCCCCAGACATCGGTGCCTTCGACACCGCACCAAATCAACCCGTCGCGCCGCTGGCCCAGCAGCCAGTCGCAGGCGCCGCGCACGGCGGGATAGACCAGGCCCAGATATTCGTCGTCGCCTGTGACCGCGTAGTGATGGTGGGCGGCCACGACGAAGAGAGGTGTGTCGTCGTTGACGTTCAGCGCGTAGTCTTCCTGCGCACCGGTGTCGGCGTGGATGTATTCGGTCAGCTTGCCGCCGGGATGGATGCCGTAAGTCAGCAGCAGGTCGTTCATGGCGCGCACGAAGCCCGGCGTGAGCCAGTCCGCGCCCAGCCCATACCAGGCGCAATCGCGCACCACCACGATGTCTTGTGGCGGGTCGTTGGTGAAGCCAACGCCCTTGCGGAACTGGTGTTGCACGCGGATCGTATTGGCCTTGGCCCACTGTAGCCCCCGATTGATCACCGGGTCAGGCGTGTAGAGGTGGCTGGTGCTCAGCACGCCCTCCAGGGCGGCGATGGTCGCGGCGAGCGCCTGGTCCCAGGGGGCGGCGGCCTCATGCGCCACGCGGGCGGCGTCCACCCCGGCAGCGCTTGCGCTCAGCAGCCAGCCGATCTGCCGGCGCCCACCCGCCGCGACCTCCACGCGATAGGTGGCGCGCAAGCGGGCGGGTTCGCTGGTCTCGAAGGTCGCCGGCGCCTGCGGCCCGCCGAAGACGCGCACCTCGTTCGGGTCGCCGGTGGTGCTGCTGTAGCGCGTGTAATGGGTCGGCACGGTGGCGGCGAAAAAGCGGTCGCCTTCTTGCCACTGGCGCATCTGCTTCTGCCATTGGTCGCGTTCCGGCTGCTTGGTATGCACGGAGCTATTGAAAGGCGGCCAGCGGATGTCCCAGACCACTTCGACCGTGCCGGCGGCCTCAGCTTCCAATTCCACCACGAAGTAGCAATGGCCGCCCTGGCCCACCGGCAAGCCGTAGGGCACGAACGTGGTTAGCTGGGCGCCGAAGCCGCCGCTGCGGTAGATGGTCGTCTGATGCCCTGGGTGGAAATGCGTCTCTTCCGGCAGCAGGGGCGTGCCATCCGGCCCGTGGAAAGTACAGGCCGCCGTGCCGCAGACCCATTGATTAGTGCCTGCCAGCCAGAAGCCGTCCAAGTTGGACAGGGCATCGGTGCGGGCAAAGCAATCCGGGTTGCCGTAGCTGCCGCCCGCGGCCAGCTTGGTCACGGGATAGATGTATTCCAGACTCTCGTAGAGCACGCTGCTTACCCTTTCACCCCGCCGACAGTGATTCCTTCGATGAAGTAGCGCTGGGCGACGAAGTAGAGGAGGATCATTGGGATGGTCATAATCGTAGCCATCGCCATCATGTAGTTAAAGGGCGGCACGTTGTTGGACAGCGTCCGCTCGAAGAACTTCAGCGCCAGCACAATGGGGAACTTCTCCAGGGTGTTCAGATAGATCAGCGCGCCGGAGAAGTTGTTCCAGTTGCCGACAAAGCTCAGCACGCTGATCGCCAGCAGGGCGGGCTTGATCAGCGGCAGCATGATGCGATAGTAGATCTGGAAGGCGTTGGCGCCGTCGAGCCGCGCGGCTTCGTCAATGTCCACCGGGATGGACAGGAAGAACTGCCGTAGCAGGAACACATACGACGGCCCCCAGGCGAACCACGCGCCGATGGTTAGCGGGTCATAGGTATTCAGCAGGTTCAACTGGCGCCAGATCAGGAAGCCCGGCACCTGGAGCACCACGCCGGGCAGCATCATGCTGCCCAGTAGCAGGATGAACAGGAAGTCTCGACCGGGGAACTGGTAGCGCGCGAACCCGTAGGCGACGATGCTGACCGAGAAGATCTCGGCGGTCATTGCCAGCAGCGTGATGAAGATGGTGTTGGCGGCGAAGCGCGTGAACGAGACCGGCAGCGCCGTCCAGGCTTCGGTATAGTTCTCCCAGGCCACCGGGTCGGGGATAATGTCGGGCGGGTAGACGAACAACCGGCTGGTCAGCGTCAGCGACGTGCTGAGCATCCAGGCAAACGGGATGAGCACGAGCGCGGCGCCAAAGAGAATCAGCAGGTAGATGGCGATCCGGCCCAGGATCGGGTTGCGGGGCGGCACCATGGGCACCGTGGTGGCGACCGGCTGGATCGGCATCTCGCGGGTTTGGGTAGCCATCAGGTTCGCTCCTTCACGTCGGCGACACGCACGGGCACCACCGCCCGGCGCTCGCGGCGCATCAGGCGGCTCCACAGGGACGGCTTCTTCACGGCGTCGTTGCGTAATTCGCCCTCGTAGTAGACCCACAGGCTCGACGAGCGGAACACCAGCATGGTCATCACGAGGATGATCACCAGCAGGAACCAGGACAGGGCCGAGGCATAACCCATGCGCTGCGAGGTAAATGCCTGCTGATAGATGTACACCTGCATAAAGATGCCCGCCGCGCGGGGCGTGTCGATGAACAACGGCGCGGTAAAGGTCTGCATCGCGCCGATGATCGCCATGATCAGCGTGTAGAACAGCGTCGGCGTCAGCATCGGGATCGTCACATGCCGGAACTGCGTGATGGTGTTGGCGCCGTCGATCTTGGCCGACTCGTAGAGGTGCTGGGGGATGTTCTTCAACCCGGCCAGCATGATCACCGTCTGGGTGCCGAAGACGCCCCAGATGGACATAATGATGAACGAGGGCAGCACCAGGTTTTCGTCGTTGAACCAGCCCGGCTTCGGCGCGGCCAGGCCGCTGATCAAATGGATCGGGGCAAACAGGACGCCGATGAAGGCGTTGATCAGCCCGGAGTCGGGATTGAACATCCAGCGCCAGAGCAGGGCCGTGGCCGCCGCGGGGAGCACCGCCGGCAAATAGTAGACCGTGCGCCAGATGCCCAGCCCCTTCACTTTCTGGTTGAGCAGCATCGCTGTGAACAGTGACCCGGCCATGCCCAGCGGCACGCTCAAGATGGCGTACAGGACGGTCAGGCGCAAGCTCGGCCAGAAGTTCGGGTCGCTGTTGAACATGCGCGCGTAGTTCTCCAGGCCGGCCCACTTGGGCGGTTGGAGTAGGTTATAGTTGGTGAAGCTCAGATAGAGCGAGGCCAGGAAGGGGAACAGGTTCCAGATCAAGAAGCCGAGCAGCCAGGGCATGATCAGGGCGTAGCCGGTCGCCTGTTGAGTGCGCATGCCCAGCAGGCGCAAGAGCCAGTATGTCCCGAACATGACCAACCCAATAGCCGCGCCGACCACGATCCAGTGCATAAGGGTAGTCGGGTAATCGGTGATCCACGAATTAGGTTCGGGGCCGCCCATCCGGCGCCTCCTTTCTCAACGCCCGTTGCTGTGCTGGTGATTGGCCGGGGTAGGGGCCAGTATTACACCGGTCCCTACCCCGGCGGAGGGTAGGGACCGGTATCACACCGGCCCCTACATTGGATTCATGCGGGTTAGCGACCGGGCAGCAATTCTTCCAGTTGCGGGCGCGCCTTGGCCGCAAGATCCGCAGCAGTGCCCTTGCCATGGAAAAGTAGATCCTGGAACTGCTCATAGTACATCGTGTTCCACTCGTCCATGCGCGGGATCACCGTCTCGCTGCGCATATCCTGCATGGCCTGCACGATGATCGCCGCCGAGTCCTTCTTGCCGGGCACGCTGGCCGTGATCACGTCGGCGGTCGCCAGAGACTTGCGCGGCGCCGGCACCTTCCAGTGCTGGGTGCCGTCGGTCAGCGCGATGAGGGCCTTGTAGGCCAGATCCGGGTGCTTGGTCGCGGCGGAGATCGACGTGGATGCGGTCCAGGCGAAGGTGGTGCGCTTGCCGGTCTTCGCGTTCTTGGGCGGCAGGGCAGCCTTCAGCACCGGAACCTTGGGATCGTTCTGGTGGTCATAATCATAGCTGTCGGCGGCGCCGCCCCAGAAGGTGGCGACCTTGCCCGCGCGCATCATCGCCTCGAAGCCCTGCTCCTTGATCGTGGCTTCGGGCGGGGCGTACTTCTTGTTGTAGATCAGGTCGGCATAGAACTGCTCCCCGGCCAGCGCTTCCGGCGAGTCGATGGGGCTGCTCTTGAGGTCGGGCGCGATCAATTCGCCGCCCGCCTGCCAGGCGAACATCCAGATGGGCGGCCAGCCGTTCAGCGTCGTGCCGTACTGGCTGCCGTCGGGCTTGGTCAACTTCTCGGCGGCGGCCTTGAAATCGTCCCAGGTCATGTTCTCATCCGGGTACTTCACTCCAGCGGCATCGAACAGCGCCGGGTTGTAGTAAAGGATGACCGGCTGGGCGATCCAGGGCAGGCCATAGGTCTTGCCGTTGTACTGCGCGGTGGCAAGCTGCGACGGGAAATAATCGTCGAGTTGGGCGGCGGGACTCTTGTCGGCCTTCAGCATATCGGTCAGGTCGAGCAACGCGCCCTTGTCGGCGTAGGGGACGATATGGTCCTGGTCGAGCCAGAACAGGTCGGGCGCCTGGTTGCCGGCGATCATCGTCTGGATCTTGGTGTAATAATCGGCGGGGGCCGGGTTGTAGACGATCTGATAGTCGGTCGCGCTGGCGTTGATCTTGTCGATGATGGCCTGGAGTTCCTTGGACTCGTCGGCTCCGGCCCAGGTCGCCATGGTCAGCGTGGTCTTATTGCCGCCGGAGTTGCCGGCAGCGGGGGCCGTGGTATTGGTGGCGGCGGCAGCGGCGGGCGCCGTCGTATCGGTTGCGCCCGCGGCGGGGGCCGGGGCGGTGGTGTTCGTGGCTGCGGCGGCGGGGGCCGGGGCGCTGGTGGCGGGGGTTTCCCCACCACAGGCCGCCAGTAACGGCAGCAGCAGGACGAGGGTTGCCAGCAAGGCGAACATCCGGTGTATACGTTCCACGATCTTTCCTCCTTCGCAAATAACCTGGGACGCTATTGGGGCTTACGGCGTGCCGGGAAGGCCACGGGCCGGGCGGCATCAGAGGGCGTCGGCGGCGCTGACCACCTCCCTTCGCAGGGGCGCGGGTGGACACCCGCACGACTGGCGGATAATGAGTTCGGTGCCGACGTAGGTGCGCTGCGGCGGGGTCGCCGGTCCGATGAGGCGGTCCAGCAACCGCCGCGCGGCGACCTCGCCCACGCGTTCCTTAAAGATGCGCACAGTCGTCAGGGGCGGCGTGGTATGTTGCGCCGCGTCGATATCATCATAGCCGACGACGGCCAGATCGCCGGGCACGGCCAGCCCGTTCTCCCGCGCTGCGCGCATGGCGCCAAAGGCCATGCTGTCGTTCACTGCGAAGACGGCGCTGGGCGGCGCGTCCTGCTCCAGCAATTCGATCATGGCGGCATAGCCGGTCTCCACCGTTGTTTCGCGCTGGTGGACGATGGCGCTGGGCGTCTTGTTGCGCGCGGCCAACGCGTCCTCATAGCCCGCCCGGCGTTCGACGGTGCTGATCCAGGTCGATGGGCCGCCGATGAAGGCGATGCGCTCGTAGCCATGATCGATCAGGTGGATGACCGCGGCGAAGGCGCCCTCGCGGTCGTCATTCAGCACGCAATCCACCGGCGTTTGCCGTAGCACATTGTCGACGAGCACGAGCGGTATCCCGCTGTGCTGGAGTTCCAGGATCAAGCTGCTGTCGATATCGGGACCGGCCAGGATCAGGCCGTCCACCCGGCCTTCGCGGACGAGCGACAGGTCATGGGCGCCGTTCATCGTGTTCGCTCCCGCGGGGGCGCCGACCGCCGATAGGATGACATGGTAGCCATTGCGCGCGACCTCCTGTTCCACGCCATGCATGATTTGCAGATAGAAGTCATCCCGCACCGTGGGGAACGCCTTGCGGCGGAGCACGAAGCCCAGCGTTTGCGTGCGCGCGGTGCTGAGGCCGCGCCCGGTGCCGTTGGGCGCGAACGACAGGTCCGCCGCCAGATCCAGAACCCGGCGCCGCACCTCGTCGCTCACCCCCGGCTTATCATTGAGCGCGCGGGAGACGGTGGCCGTCGAAACGCCCAACCGCGCCGCAATGTCCTTAATCGTCATCGGCATGGTTATGGTCCTGTCGCACTCCACTTGCCGCCGTCAAGGGCATAGGTCACGTCGATTTGCCGGCCGCTGTCATCACGTAAAGTTTTATGCAGCACCGTGGGCATGAGTAGCACGCCGTCGACGGAGATCTGGCGCGTGGGATCGGTGCCCGCGTACTCCAGGCGCAGGCTGTGGTCGCCGGCCTTGAGGTCGAAGGGCGCCGAGGCCAGCCGCTCCAGGGTCAGGTAATCGCGATCTGTTGCGCCTCCCTGCACCTGGCGCCCCGGCCCCCGGTCGTCGAGTTGCCAGCGCAGGCCGACGGCATCGGGGCCGCTGGGATGCTGCACCTGCTCTTTGCTGCCCGCCGACAGCGTGTCCACCAGCGTCAGTTGGACCTCGTTTTTGGCGATGTCGGGATCGGTGCCCGATAGGTCCATGAACCCGCTGCCACAGCAACCCCGGCCCAGGTTAATACCCATCTGCTGGCCCACTTTGGGCGCGCGCACGTTGAGCGACTTCCAGGGCAGGGCTGCCTCGTAGATGTAGCCACCGGGCACCTGCTGCCAGGTGAGCTTGGCGTCCGGTAGGAAGAATCCGCTCTACCACTCCCAGACCTGCGGCCCGCTGGGCGTCTGGGCCAGGGTTAGTTTGCTCTCCACGCTCTGCTTGTCGTGGTTGCTGTCCAGGTAGATCCAGAGCGTGTCGCCCTTCCAGACGGACGGTCCGATCTCGGTCTGGTGGTGTTCCGGCGAAAAGACGTGCGCGGCAACATAAAGATTGGTATCGTCCCACAGCAGGTAGCCGGCAAAACTGTCTTTGTCGGCGCCGCCCCAGCCCGCCGTGCCGCGCAGGATATTGCTGGCCTGCGTGGCCGACAGCGGTTGCGCCACCTGCCATTCGTCCAGCTTGCCATCGATGGTGGGCGGCGTGGTGACGCGCAGCGCCTCGGCCACGAAGGGCTGCTGGAAAAACTGCTGCTTGAGGTAGGCGGAGTAGAGGTAGTACTGCCCATCGGCGGGCACGCTGAGAGACATACTGATCACATCGCCCGCCTTCATGGTGACGTAATGGCCGTTGCTCCAGCGCGCGTCGCCGGTGCTGTCGCCCGCCCGGTATGATGTGGCGGCGTCGCCCGCGACTTGCTTGCCGTCCTCGGCCTCAAACACCTGCCAGGGCGTGCTCTTGACTTCCTTGAAGTGGAGATACTGCGCGGCGGCGGGCACGGCCTCAACGGCCAGCACGGCCATCAGGCTTTCGATAGTCGACTCGCCGCCGGCATTTTTGTTGATGCGCTGAGCATTGCCGCCGCTCAGGCCGTCGAAGCCCCGCCCGGTGGCCGGGTCGTACATGGGCGTTTGCGCCGCATTGTTGCCGAAGAACCAGGCCGCCGCCAGGCCCGCGCGTTGCGCGTAGCTCGCGTCCCCGGTCGCGTCGTAGAGCGCCAGGAACGCCTGGGTGATGCTGTTCACACCGTAGGCGATCTGCGGATAGCTGAGGGGCAGCACGCCCCATTCCGCGACCATCGGCCCGGCCACGAAGCGGCTGAAGAAAAGATCGGCTTCCTTGCGCGCCGAGGCGATCCAGTCGCCCTGGCCGAGTTGCTTGCCGGCGCGGGCCAGGGCGAAGCTCTGCGTGCTGCCCCAGGCATGCCAGGAGAAGGGGGCGGCGGCGCTGTCGGGGTGCATCCCCCAGGGGTAATTGATGCCGTCGCCCAACTGGTACTGTGCCAGCCCATCGGCCAGTTGCGTCAGCAACGTCCGTGTGGTCGAATCCTGGCCGTTCTCGGCGCGGTCCACCTCCAGCAGCGCCAGCACGGCAATGGCGGTGACATCGGCCCCGCCGTCGATCAGCCAGCCGGGCACCGGCACGTCATGGACGGGCGTCGTTTTGGTGTAGAGCGGGGTCACCTGGCGCGCCCAGGCGTCGCGTCCCAGGGCAAAATGGCGCTGTAGCTCGCCGGCATAGGCGGGATCGACGGTTTTGAAGACGCGGTAGCCGTAGCCGATGGCCCACAGCCCGCGCGCCGCCCACCAGCCGGACGATTTATAGCTGGTGTTGCCGGTCTGGTTAATGGTGCCCTGCCGGTCGGTGATGAAGTTGTAGAACTCGCCATCGTCGGTTTGCAGATACATGGCGAAGTTGAGCAGGCGGCGCGCTTTGTCGAGGACCGCCGGGTCGGGCCGCCGCTCATACGCCGTGAGATAGACGACCGCCGCCCGCGCCGCGTCGTCCAGGGCGGCGATACCTTCGCCGGAGGCGTCCACCCAATCGTATTTGGGGAACTCGCTGTAGATATGGGTAATCGCCATCGGCTTACCGGCGATGGTGACATCTTCGACCAGGAAGTTGAGATGCTGGAGGTTCGCGCTGCCCAACGATCCGCTCACCGGCTGCGTTGGCGCGGCGCTCGCCGGGGCCGTAGTGCGCGATGGACCGGGCGCGGGTGAGGGACCGGCCGGTGGCGGCGTCGGCGCTGGCGCGCCGAACAGGTCACAGCCTGTCAGCATGAGGTTTACCAGCAGCAAGGCTGCTCCCCATCGAGCTAGCTTCATCGCCCCTCCACCGGATGCTGTGTAGATTCGGATAAGCCGTTCAGGTAGTTGGTTGCCGGCGAGGACGTATGCGGGGACGTAACAAATACGTAAGCGTTTACGTGAGTAAGGACAATATAGCACGGTTAGACCCCGGAGTCAATACCCTGCGGGGTGAGAATTCCAGTACTGGTGGGGGCAGCTAAAGGGGCAGGAACGGTATGGGGAGGAGAGATGTGGCTCTTCGCCGGCACGACAGTGTTCTTGTAGGGGACGGTTTCAAACCGGCCCGCTGCCCATCCCTTGACGGTGGCGGGCGATTCGCGCTGCACGGTAAGGGCCGGCGGGATTAGTGCGTCCAGCCGGGGCTGGTGCGGGTTTGCAGGCTCCAGACGGCGGCAACACCGGATGCGATCAGCAGATCGGTGCGCCCGTCATAGGTCACGCCATGCAATTCGTGTTGCGGGGTGACGATGGCCGCCAGGCTGCCTGCGCTGGGCAGGGCCAGGGTCTGGAGTTCGGCATCCCAGTCGCGCTCGCCCAGGCGCACGGGTGGAGTGGTGCCGGTCGTGGCGAGGCTGAACACCGGCATCCGCCGGACGCCGGGCCGGAAGTCGAGCCTGTAGTTGCTGTAGATGAGGTGCGCGCCGTCAGAGGTGAAGGCGAGGTCCACCGAATCGCGCGGGCCAAGCTGGATGGGCACATCGCGCGTGCTGCCGTGCAGCGAGGCCACGCGCAGGTTGTCCTGCCCGGTGGGCGTGTGATACCGCAAGGCGAATTGCTGTCTGTCCGGGCTGATCGTCGCCAGGTCCTGCACGGCAGGGCGCGGCGGTCCGGTCCAGAGCGCCGCAACCGCGTGGGTAGCGGGATCGAAGTTAGACACTTGCTCGCCCGCCGCGTCCCAAGTATCGACTAGCAACTGCGGCCCTAGCCAGGTGGCGGCCATCCCGGCGGAGATGTTGCCGGGGGTAGCCTGCTCCCGAATCCGGGTGATGCGGGGAGTACGGAGGTCGGCCAGATCCGCTAGGTAGAGAGTCTGAGTCAGGCTGCCCCGTGAGGCCGTCTGGTAGAACAGGTAGCGGCCATCGGCGCTGAAGCCCGCGTCGATCACGGTCCCTTCGACAGCGCCGAGCGTGCCCAGGCGGGTGGCGCGTGCGTCGGTCACGTCGAGGCGCGGGCGGGGCGCGGCGCCCGGCGGCACGCTGCCATAGCTTGCCGTCAGCACCCGGCTGCCGTCGGGCTGCCAGGTGATCAGCTCGTCGCGCCCGCTCGACCCAACCACCATCCCGCGCGTCCCATCGGCCAGCCCGTAGTAGGTGACGGTAAAACTGTAGTAGCCGAAGTCGTTGCGCGGGGCATACCACCACAGCGTATCGCCCAGGAACAGTCCCAGCCCGCGCCCGTCGATCCCTTCCGGCAGAGGTTGCAGGGTCACGTCGCCCGCCGGACTCAGGGTCGCCAGCACGGCGGGGCGGATCTCCCACGGCGAGGGCGCGGGGATCCAGAAGCCGGCGCGCGGGGCGGGCGTGGGTAGGGTCAGGCCGGGGCCGCCACCCGGCGGCGCCTGATCGTAGATGAACCGCCGCCCATCCCCGGCGACCGCCCGCACCCGGCTGCTGCCGTCGCTGCCCGGCAGGTAGCGCGCGTCGGGTTCCAGATAGAGTCCCGGTTGCGCCCCTTCCTCGACCAGGGCGACGGTGCCGGCCAGACCGGTGCGGCGCAGTTGGTCCCGCGCGCCGGCGAGTTGGGCAGCCACATCCTGATAGTCGGGGCTGATCTCCGCGGCTCCAGCGAAGGCGGTGGCGGCCGCAGCCCAATCCGCCCGCGCGCCCGCCTCCTGGCCCTGCTCGTAAAGGCGGGCCACCTGCCGGGCCAGGGCGCCTGCTTCCGCGGCGCGGGCGGGGGCATCGCGCCAGTCGCCCGCGGCAGCGAAAGCCGCTTGCGCGTCGCTCCAGTGGCGGGCGCTCGCGGCGGCGGCGCCCTGCCGGTAGGCGGCGCTACCGGCCTCGCCGCGCCACCAGCCCGCGACCCCGACGGCGATCACGATCAGCAGCAACCCGGCGGCCAGCCACCGCTCGCGCCGCGGCTCCGTGGCGGGCGGGGCCGCCGCGTCTAGCTCCTCGAAGTGCGGTTCCTGCGCCATGGGCTACTTCCATTCGTACTATGGTTGCATCGCGCGGGCCGATAGGCGCATAAGCGCGCCTACCCGCATCGATCCCAGTATACAACGATCCGCCCGTGCGGCATATCCGCCGGTGTATAATAAAGCAGGCCCGGCCAGCCGCGGGCCAATACACCACGCTACAAAGGACTGCAATGACGACCAAACTCCCGCCGTTTTCACGCGATCAACTTGAAGCGATCAGCCGCACCTACCCCACCCCGTTTCATATCTACGACGAGCAGGGCATCCGCGCAGCCGCACGCCGCTTGCGGCAGGCTTTCGCCTGGGCGCCCGGCTTTAAAGAATATTTCGCCGTGAAGGCCACGCCCAATCCCTATATCCTGAAGCTGTTGCAAGCCGAGGACCTGGGCGTGGACTGTAGTTCCCTGGCCGAACTGGTCCTGGCCCAGCGCAGCGGGTTTGCCGGCGAGGACATCATGTTCACCTCGAACGACACCCCGGCCCAGGAGTTCCAACAGGCGCGGGCGCTGGGCGCGATTATCAACCTGGACGACCTGTCGCACCTGCCGTACTTGGCGGAACATGCCGGGTTGCCGGACCTGCTGTGCTTCCGCTACAACCCCGGCGAGTTGCGCCCCGGCAACGCGATCATCGGCAATCCGAAAGAGGCCAAGTACGGCCTGACCCGTGTCCAACTTTTCGAGGGCTACCGGCGCGCCCGTGACCAGGGCGTGCGCCGCTTCGGGCTGCACACCATGGTGGCGTCCAACGAGTTAGATGTGCAGTATTTTATCGACACGGCGGTGATGCTGTTCGACCTGGTCGCGGAACTGTCGCACGCGCTGGACATCCGCTTCGAGTTCGTAAATCTGGGCGGCGGCATCGGCATCCCTTACAAGCCGGAGCAGTCGCCGGTGGACCTGGAGCGGGTAGGCGCCGGCATTCGCGCCGCCTATGAGGGCAAGATCGTGGCGAACGATTTGCATCCCCTGCGCCTCTATATGGAATGTGGCCGCGTGATTACGGGGCCATCGGGCTACCTGGTGACACGCGTGCTACACCTAAAACAGACCTACAAGACCTTCGTGGGCGTGGACGCGAGCATGGCCGACCTCATGCGGCCCGGCATGTACGGAGCGTACCATCATATCACGGTCCCCGGCAAGGAGGCCCTGTCCGCCGAGCAGGTGTACGACGTAACGGGTTCGCTGTGCGAGAACAACGACAAGTTTGCCGTGGACCGCCGCTTGCCGGAAATCGCGCCGGGCGATCTCCTGGTCATCCACGATACGGGCGCCCACGGGCACGCCATGGGCTTCAACTACAACGGCAAGCTGCGCTCGGCGGAACTGCTGCTGCGTCCCAATGACGAAGTCGTCTTGATCCGGCGGGCCGAAACGCTGGACGACTATTTCGCCACGCTCGATTTCTCCGGTCTGCAAGCCTTCGCCCCCGGTAGTGCGCCTGCGGAACAGATCCCCCTTACCCCCTGAGCACCGATCTCCCCCTTGCCCGGCGCTGTGGTCTATGCCGTACCGCGGGTAGCGGAGTATCCGCTTAATCAGGAAGATCCCCGGTTTTCGTGGGAATCACCACTAATCGCATTAGCATTCCCCGGCGCTCCGTTGTCACGAATCTGCAACCGGCATTTACCGCCGCTATGACATCATCCTGCTAGACTGGGATTGGTGGCCGCGACAGGGGCCGCCGTCAGGTGATTGGCCGGATGTCCCATCCCCACCGGCAAGCCACATGGAACTACTTTGCCTGTACTTTATGCACTGGAGGCCCCTCTCCATGGTCGCAATTACTCCGCACAGTAGCGTAGCGCCGGCGCTCGGCGTCGCAGTCGTCGTCGAACGAGTCGCATTCCCCGCCCTCCTGGCGGCGTTGCGCGCGCGCGGCTACGAGTTAATCGGCCCGACCGTGCGTGACAACGCCGTGGTGTATGACCACATCACCGGCGTCGAGGATCTGCCCGCCGGGTGGACTGACGAGCAAGCAGGCGGGCACTACCGGCTAAAACGGCGCGCGGACGCCGCCCTGTTTGGCTACAGCGTGGGGCCGCAATCGTGGAAGCAATTCCTCTATCCGCCGGTGCTGCGGTTGTGGCGGGGCACCCGCACGGCCACCGGGTTTACGGTGGCACCCGACACCGAAGACCCGCCGCCCCGCGCCTTGATCGGCGTGCGCGCCTGCGAACTGCACGCCATCGCCATCCAGGATCGTGTGCTGTTGGAGGGTCCCTACGTCGATCCCGCGTATGCGGCCCGGCGCGAAAAGCTGTTCATCGTCGCCGTGAATTGCGGCCAGGCTGGCGGCACCTGCTTCTGCGTCTCCATGCACACGGGACCGCAGGCCACCTTCGGCTACGACCTGGCGCTGACGGAAGTGCTTGACGGCCCGCGGCATTACTTCGTGGTCGAAGCCGGCACGGAGCAGGGGGTCGCGGTGCTGGCGGAAGTCCCGCATACGCCTGCCGGAACGGCAGAACATATAGCGGCGAATGCGGCCGTGGCCGCCGCGACTGTGCAGCAGGGCCGCAGCCTGGACACCGTCGGCCTCAAGGATCTGCTCTACCGCAATACCGAGAACCCGCGCTGGGATATGGTGGCCGAGCGCTGCCTGAACTGCGCTAACTGCACCATGGTCTGCCCGACCTGCTTCTGCACCACCGTGGAGGAAGTGACGGACCTGGCCGGCGAGCAAGCCGAGCGGCAGCGCCGCTGGGACTCGTGCTTCACCACCGATTTCTCCTACATCCACGGTGGCAGCGTGCGGCCCACGCCCAAACCGCGCTACCGGCAGTGGATGACGCACAAGCTTGCCACCTGGATTGACCAGTTCGGCACGGCG
>JAICKM010000247.1 GCA_025927935.1 Chloroflexia bacterium
GGCGTTCCTAACGGCGTATATCGGCTGGGCGTTGCCGCTGCTGGCAGTAGTGGGGGTGCTGGCCTGTCTGATCGGCGGCCCGGCGCGCGACCGGCGCATGGCGCTGCTCGTCGTGCTCTGGACGGCGCTACTGGTCGTGGCGTCGCGGCCCGACGCGCTGGGCTTGCCCGGCGCGGGGGCACTCGGCACCTTTACCGTGGGCATCGCCCTGTACCTACCCCTTGGCACTCTGGCCGGACCGGGCGTGGCCCGTCCGCTGCTGACCGGCCTCCTTTGGCTGCGGCGCAGGCAGGCATGGTCCCTGGCCGCCTTGCGGATCGGCGCGGGCGGACTGGCGGTGCTGGTCGCGCTGGCGCTTACGGTCGCCAATCCCGGCGCGCGCACCACCGATCCGCGCAGCGCCTACGTGACGCCCGACGACGTGCGGATAATTAACTGGATTGCCGCCAATACGCCGCCCGGCGCGCGCTTCCTGATCAGCGCCACGTCCTCGTATCAGGGCCGGGCAATCACCGCCCAGGATGCCGGCATGTGGCTGCCGTTGCTGGCCGGGCAGGGCCGCAGCGTCAGCGTGCCGCCGCTTTCGACCGGCTCCGAGGGCCGGCAAGCGGACGACTTCGCCCAGCGCACCGCGTCGCTCTACCAGGCAAGCCTGACCCCCACCGCGCCCGACAGCGTGGCCCTGTTGCACCGCGAGCACATCGGCTACGTGTTCATCGGCGAGCAGACGCCGACCATCTCTTCCACCCTGTTGCTGAAAGACACGGCGGACTACTGCCTGCTGGCCCAGGTGGGCGGCAGCGCCGTCTTCCGCGTGAAGCAGGACGCCGCGCCCTGCCCTCCGCCGTCCACGGCGCAGGCGCCCGCAGGTTTAGCGCTTGAGCAGCCGCAGCAGCCGCATCACGCGCCCGTTCTCGACGCGGCGCAGGTGTTTGCGCAGCCGGGCCAGTTCGCGGTCACGGGCCTGCTGCGCCGCTTCGAGCGACCTGGCCCACGCGCCCTGCTCGGCCAGCGCCCGCTCCAGTTCCGCGACCCGCGCTTGCAAGCGCCCGATCTCGGCTTCGACCTCCGCTGGGATCGCGATGCTCTCATTCGCGGGGGGTAGTGGCGCATCCTCGTAGATCGGCGTGAGCGTCATCACCTCCGCCGGGGTCGCGACGGCCTCTACGGATGGCACAGCGGGGCCGGGGTTAGCGGCCACCAGGGTCAGATATTCGCCGCCGTCGGGGTCCACCTGGCGCAGCAGTTCCTGGAAGTGGTTGGCGATTTCCAGCGCGTGGCGGAAGCCGATCTCGTCTTTGTCTTTCCATAGATAATAGAGCAGCGGGTAGTGGTCGAGCACCACATGGCGCTGCTGCTCAAATTGCACGTCAAACATGCGTCGCAGCAGCGGCACCACCTGATCCACGCCAGCGTCTTCCAGCGCCGAATGCCCTTCGCTGGGCAGGGCGGCCAGGTCGGCGTCGCTGATGGAGCGATAGCGGGGGAAGACGTGCTCCGCCGCCCAGTTGTGCAGTTGCGCGCCGACGGCTGCGGCCAGGCGGCTGTTGGCGATATGCTCGTCCACGGCCAGCGCGCCGCCGGGGCGCAGCCAGCGCCGCACGTCGCGCAGCCCGGCTTCGAGATCGGGCACGTGGTGCAGCGAGTGGAAAGCGGTCACGTTGTCGAAGCTGCCCGGCTGGAACTGGATATAGCCCATGGCCGCGCAGATGTATTCGATCTGCAAACCTTCCTGGATGGCATACGCCTTGGCCGCCTGCACCGGCCCCAGGCTCGGATCGAACGCCGTGACCCGGTAGCCGGAGCGCGCAAAGTGGATCGAGGTCCAGCCCAGCCCCACGCCGATGTCCAGCAGCGTTTGCCCGGCGCGCATCAAGGGGTGCTCGGCCACCTGGTAATGGACATCGTAGCGGTCGATGGTGCCGGCGTGCGGGAACGCCTCGGTCACGCCCTGGGCCATGAACGGGGCAAAGCCGCGCCGCAGATCATGGAAGCCGACCGCGCCGTGCTCCAGGTTCCAGAGATAGAAGCGATCCCAGAAGGCGGCTTCGCGCTGCAAATCTTCGGGAAAAAGCGCGGCCAGCGACAGCACATACTCGCGCACCGGGTATTGCCGCCCGCACGCGCACCCGACCTCGCCGGTGCGTATCTCCTCGCGCGGCCCGTCGCGGTAGGCTATCGTCTCGCTTAGCGCGACCTCCAGCGTCCACGCCTGCTGCCCGCACACGGGGCAGCAGAGAATGTCCAATAAAGCATGATCCAAGTCTGCATCAGGCACCGCCACGGCGCGTGCCTGCCTCCTTCCTCACCATCGAACCGTAGCGCCGCCCGCGGGGGCGCACTACCCAATCGTCTTCTTCAGCTTGTCGATACAGCGCAGGATCTCGTCGCGGTTCTTGCCGCTCTGGATCCAGCCCGGCAGGCGGCTCGCCATGGTCTGGTTGCGGATGGCGATCGCGGCCACCTGGTCGGGGCGTATGTCTTCGCGCAGTGTCGCGCGCACATACTCTTCCAGAAAGGCCAGGTGCGCCTCGTTCAGCGCCCACAGCACCTCGCTGCAGCACGGAGCTTGCAGCCAGAGCGGCAGGTGGAAATACCAGTCTACCAGGCCCGCGCCGCCCTTCGTGGGTTGCGGCGCGTCTTTGGTATAGCCGCAGGCTTCGCAGACCACCCGCGCGTGCACGGGCGCCCGCCGCCCTTCGCGTGGCAGCGGCGTGACGACCGCGCACCGGGCGCACCGCGGGCAGCGCACCAGGAACCGGTCCGCATATTGTCCCAGATGTTGCCCCGTATCGCGAAAGCGCGGCGTCTCCACCCTGGCCCCCTTTGCCGGCCATTGTACCTGCCGCCTCGCCCGTCTGTCAAACGAGTGCTGAGTGCTGAGTTGAGACGAGGGACGAGTGGTTCAGTTTGATGAGTGCCTTGGTAGTTGGGGATGGAGATGGTGATTGTAGGGGCCGGTTTGAAACCGGCCGGGTGGGAACGGTGGATGGGGCAGATACCGGGCGGAGCAGGGCGTGAGGGACGCGAAAAAGCAGCCGGGCGGGCGCCGGGACGCTGTGATCCACGCCGGGAGAGGCATTGGGGCGTTGCCCCGGTATATGTTGATTTTCAGGCGATTGCGTTTCGCCCGGCAGCACAAAAAGGGTTGGAGATCCGGATCCCCTCGAAGCAGACAGCGTTGGCTCCGCTGCTTCTGCCAATACAACGGGCGAGGCGCCGGGCGGTTGCATCCCGGTTGCGCCGGTTGCCGATCCAATTTTGGCGGCGCTGTAACGTGCTGTCCGACAACCGCGTGGCCGGGGGTCAGGACTGTGGCAGGAGTAACAGGCCGCCTTCGTCGATGGCCCGCAATTGCTTGAGAATGGCGTCGCTCGGTTGCGGGGTGGGCGGCACGCCGCCCGCTGGGATGACGAGCGGGAAGCCGGTGGCAGCCTGCACCTGGGCGGCATCGGCGTCGCCGTGGGTCGAGACGAGGCGCATCTGCCCGTCCACGAAGTCGAGCACGGCCAGCGGCGTCACGACCAGGGTGGGCGCCCCGCGGTCGGCACCGTGGCCCCAGCCGGGCAAGGTGACATGGTCCACCTGGGGCACAAAAGTGCGCCGATCGTGGTTGCTGGTGTAGAGGATGGTGCGGCCCACCTGGGCAGCGAGCGGCCCGCCCGCGGCGCCTGGGCCGCGCACCTGGGCCGTGCCCAGCAGGTTGGCGTTGCTGTGCGCGTCGATCTGCATGCCGCCCGCGAAGAAGACATCGTAACGCCCCCCGGCCTGGAGCAGCAGCAATTCATGGAACGACAGCACGGCCTCAGCGACCAGGTTGCCGTAATCGCCGGAGGAGGGCAGCAGCGGCTCGGCCAGCGGGTTGACGGCGCCGCCGACCCCGCCCAGGATGGTCAGGTTGGGCGCGTGGGTCAGTTGGGCCAGACGCGCCGCCGCCAGCGGCAGCAGGCTGACCGCGCCGAAAACCACGGTTTCGCCCTCGCGCAGATGCTCGGCCATCGCCACGACCATCAGTTCCTGCGCGCTCGCCTTGCGCGTGCCCGGCGTCGTAAAGAGCGGCAACGCCTGGCCCGCCGGGCGGGGCGCGTTTTCGTCGCCGTGCCCGTTTCGGTCGACCGGCTTGCCGCCCAGGTTGGGGAAACTCATCGTTGCCACTCCTCTTCCTGCACCCGGTCCATATAGGCATCCTGGCTGGCGGGTTCGTCGCAATAGCGTTTGACATAATTCCAGAAGCCCGCTTCGGTGGCCGCCTGCCGCTGGTAGTATTTGATATGGATGTCGTCGTAGTTGTAATAGCGATGGCTGGATGTCGGGTGGGCGCCGAAGCCGACCGGGACGACCGCCGCCACGCGGAAGCCGGGGATGCCGACCGCCTGCGGCGCTTTCAAGATCGCCTCGTGCTCGACGATCTTCTCGACAAGCACGATCACCGTGTCGGCGGCCAGGGCCAGGGTGCGGTCGGCCAGGGTCGCGCCGCGGAAGACGGCGTTGCCGTACTCATCGGCCTCCTGGCAGCTGATCAGAGCCACGGTGGGGCGCAGGGCGGGCACGGTCCACACCTGGCCGCCGTGGAACGGATCGGCCACGGCGCGATACAGGCTACCCGGCGCCGCCGGCAGATCGGTCCGCGCGATGCCCGGCGGCACGACCGCGAACGGCAGTCCCGCGCCCCCGGCACGCACCGCTTCGAGCAGGGCGAAGGCATCCAGGTCATGCACGACCAGCCGGCTCTCGGCCACGGCACGGCGGAAGGCCGGGGCCAGCCCGAAGTGCTCCAGGCCGATGTAGCTGACGACGGCCTCCCGGACCATCCCGGCGCCGATCAGCAGGTCCGCGCCCATCCCGGCGGCAGGCCCGGCGATCAGCGTCTCGATGCGGTGATCGGCGCGGCGGCGCACCAGTTCGCGCACCAGGGCCATGGGCATGTTGTGCAGATGCATCCCGCCGATGACCAGGCTGGGACAGACGGCGGGGACGAACTGCGCAATGGCCTCGGCGACCGATGTAACTTTAGACCGGCGGGGGCCGGGTGTGTTAGCGGCGGGTTGGATGGGTTGCATGGGACACTCACTGATCAAGAATCGGGCCGGGCACACAATGCTGCCCACGGACCGCGGTTAATGATACCATAGGCCCCCTGCCGCGACAACCAGCGCACCGGCGCCCGGCCCTGACGAAAAGCGGCGGACCGTGCTATAATGGAGGGTACAGTTGCGCGCCGCGGGCGGGCGGCATGTGCCAAGCTTCCGGGTAGTGAGGGCGACAATCAGGACGGCTTTTGCTATAATACCCGCATAGCCGAGCGCCACCCCGCCGGGCGTGGAGCGGCACACAGCAGTCCATCCTGGTTGTCCAGTCCGGCGCGGTCCGGCCCGCGCATGATGCAAACCGTGATTATGAGCGCAACGCCGCGCTCAGAGGAGATGAAATGGTGAGCGATCAGAAACCAGCACAAGCAAAGGGGCTTGAGGGCGTTGTCGTGGCATCGAGCGCACTAAGCCTGGTGGAGGGCACCGTGGGGCGGCTGAGCTACCGCGGCTATAATATTGACGACCTGGCGGAGAAGTCCAGTTTTGAAGAAGTAACCTATCTGCTCTGGTATGGCGAACTGCCCACCGCCGCGCAGTTGAAAGATTTCTCGGGCAAACTGCGCGCCGCGCGCAAGATGCCGGCGCTGGCCGAGCAGGTGTTGCGGGTGCTGCCCCTGGAGGGCGAGCCGATTGACGCTTTGCGCACCGTCGTGTCCGCGCTGGCGCTGGCCGACAGCGATGTGGACAACACCAGCCGCGAGGCGGTGATTGAGAAGGGCACCCGGCTGGCCGGACTCTTCCCGACGATTGTGGCCGCCTACCACCGGCTGCGCGAGCACCAGGAGCCAATCGCCCCGCGGGAGGATCTCAGCCACGCGGCCAACATGCTCTACATGCTCACGGGCACTGTGCCCCAGGACGCGCAGACGAACGCGCTCAACGCCTATCTGGTCCTGGCCGCCGAGCACAGCCTGAACGCCAGCACGTTTGCCGCCATGGTGACTATCTCGGCGGTGAGCGACTATTACTCGGGCATCGTCACGGCCATCGGCACGCTGCGCGGGGTCTCGCATGGCCGCGCCAACGAGAAGGCCATGGACATGCTGATGGAGATCGAGTCGCCGGACAATGTGGAGAGCTTTGTCGACCACGCACTGGCCACCAAGCGCCGCCTGATGGGCATGGGCCACCGCATCTATAAGACGCGCGACCCGCGCGCCAAGCACCTGGCCCATCACGCCCAGAACCTTGCCAAGATCGTGAACGACACGCGCTGGTTCGACATCGCCAACCGCCTGGACGAGATGTCGGCCTCGCACCCCTACTTCGCCGAGCGCAAGCTCTACCCGAACGTGGAGTTCTATTCGGCGCCAGTGCTCTACGGCCTGGGGCTGGCGCCCGATCTGATGCCGGCCGCCTTTGCTTGCAGCCGCATCGCCGGGTGGACCGGGCACATCCTGGAGCAACTGGCCGACAACCGCATCATCCGCCCCAGCGCGGACTACAACGGCCCGGAGCCGCGCGCTTACGCAAATCTAGCCGACCGGGGCTAAAATCCCGGCCCACCGCGAGCTCGCGCATTACCAGGGGACGGCATCCGGCCGTCCCCTTTGTCATGCCCGCAAATCCGCTAACTGTGCCGGTGCGTAGGAATGAGCAAGCGCCCCGGTAACGGCCAGGGCCTGTCTGAATGCCAAAGGCGCGAAATCGGGTGTTGCGCCCGACCGAGGAACCGCGCCGCCTGAGGAGTAGTCATTATGATCCAGCCCGAACGCATCCCGCCCGGCCCCGGCCAGGAATCGGTGTGGGATTATCCCCGCCCGCCGCGACTGGAAGACTCGCCCGCCCATATTCAAGTGATTTTTAACGGCGTGGTGATCGCCGAGACCCGGCGCGCGAAACGGATCCTGGAGACCAGCCACCCGCCGGTCTACTATATCCCGCCGGATGACTTGCGGCGCGAATACTTCATCCCGGTGGCCGGCACCACCTTCTGCGAGTGGAAGGGCCGCGCAGCCTACTACGACATCCGGGTGAACGGCAAGGCCGCGCCCGCCGCCGCCTGGTACTACCCGCACCCGTCCGGCCCGTATACAGACCTGCGTAACTACGTCGCGGTGTATCCTGACCGCATGGATGCCTGTCTGGTCGATGGGGAACGCGTGCGTCCTCAGCCGGGCGATTTCTACGGCGGCTGGATCACCAGCGCCGTCGTGGGGCCGTTCAAAGGCGCGCCGGGTACACTCGGCTGGTGAGCCGGGGCGCGGCAAACGAAAGGGGCCGGGCAGCCTGCGCTGCCCGGCCCCTGGTGTAGCTGCCTGATACGGCGGCTTACGGCCCGAAGAAGAGGACCTTGTCGATCTTGGCGATCTGGCCGCGCGTGGCGTTGCTGCCCCAGCGGAAGTAGAGGCCGGGGCACGGCTCGCCCGGACTACCGCAGCTATAGCCGCTGATCACGCCGCTTTGGCTGTAGAGCCGCTCGATGTAGAGCCAGAAGGGGTTAGCCGACGGCACATCACGGAACGTCTGCTGCGTGGCCGGGATGGTGTTGTTCAGACCCTTGGCGTTCGCCAGGATCTTCGCCAACTGGCCGCGCGTCACCGGTGCGCCCCAGCGGAAGTAGGGCCGGTTGCCCGGCGCCACGCAAGGCTCGTTGGGGCCACCGCAGGTGTAGCCGCTGATCAGCCCGCGTGAGGCCATGCGCTCGATGAAGGGATAGAAGGGGTTGCTCGGCCCCACATCCTCGAACGTCTGCGTGGTCACGGTCTCGGTGAAACCGGCCGAGTTCGACGCGATCTTGGCGATCTGGCCGCGCGAGGTGTTCGCATCGGGCCGGAACGTCGTGTCGCTGTAGCCGCTCACAATGCCGTGGCAAGCCAGGTACGACACATAGTTGTAGTAGTAGCTACCAAGCGGTACATCGCTGAACGAACCGCAGATGCTCGCCAAGGGGCTAAACAGGTCGCGGTCGCCGACCGTGACGCTACTGTTGGGATTGATGGTCAGGTTCCACTGGAGACCCGCACCCGAGTCGTGCTGTTGGTCGGGCGGGGAGTAAATAGTATTGTCGAAACCCGGACCCGGACCGGATGTACTGCCGATATTGTCCCAAATGACACTAAAGCGGGCTTCTTGGTAGGCGGAGGCCGGGGTGTTCGGGTTGGGCACGAACTGCTGGTAAAGCGTCGTCCCGGCCAGGCTTCCTGTCGTCGGAGTGTAGTAGTCGCCTATACCGCCTGAACTGGGATCATAGTACCCATACCCCGAGTCGCTACCTCCTGTGTAAAGGTCCGCAGCGTGGAACAGGGTCGCAGTCACCGGAGTCGTACCACCTATCTGCGCGAGCGTGAAGTTCATCCCGACAAATTCAGCACCATTCACGTAGGATGCCGTCTGTGTAAGTCGGAGGTTGGTGCCTGGCACTGTAGCCACCGTGGTGATAACCCACGGATCTGTTGGAGTGCCAGTACCCATGCGAGTGTTGCTCAGTGGGGCATAGTCGTTGTTAGGGTTGCCGGCCTCAATCGGATTGGGTCCGTAGACGGCTGTAGCAGCGCCCGTATTGACCCACAAGAAAACGCCTTCATCTCGGGGGCCGTAAAACTGCTCACCAAGATCCCGATACTTGATGGACATTTGGAAGTCGTCTTCAACCGTGATCGTCAGTGGAAAGCCTGCGATAACCTGATCACTCGCCGGGTTTCCAGGCTGCTTGGGGGGCAGCGGCTTGGTGACGGGGTGGGCGGCGGTGCTGCGCGCTCCGCCGAGCACGATCAGCGCGACCATGCCGAACAGCAGGCCACACCAGGTGAGAATCGCGCGAGTATGGACTCGACTCGAATGCATGCTAAAGGTCCTTCCTTGCGATGTGACTATATTCA
>JAICKM010000963.1 GCA_025927935.1 Chloroflexia bacterium
CCGTCGTGCCCATCCCCGGCCGCTACGAAGCCGAGCCGCCGGCCCCGGTTCAGTGCGGGGCGGACGTAGAGATGGGGATAGCGGTCGGCGTTGACTCCTTTGTAGCGGTTTTCTGGGTACTCCGACGACCCCCAGGAGGAATAAATCTCCACCAGCCGGTCGTATTTGGGGTGGTAAAAATCCCAGTTCAGCGGGTGGGATGTGGCGGAAGGATGATGCGGCACGGTGAGCGCGAAGCAGCCCAGGGCGTCGAGCCGGCGCCACAGGTCGAGCGGGCTGTCCACATCCGGCCCCATCGCATCCCGGCCCGCGCCGGCCTGCGCTTCCTGCCAGGAGAGGAAGAAGGGTTCCTGCGCATCGGCGTAGTAGACGTTGCGGTGGCCGTAGACCAGCGAGGTCCACTCGAAGGCCGGGATAGTGGCGAAGCGGCCGGGCGCGTTGTACTCCTCGACCTTGTGCATCAGCGTGGCCCAATGCGCCGCGTCGGTCTGCCAGTCGTGCTCACTCAAGGCGTAAAAGTCGAGGTTGGACACATCGCGCGCATAGGCATAGTTCTCGTCCACCGTGCCGGTGCCGCAGGTGCCCAGGCCGGCCCCGGCCTCGCCGCTGTGGCTGTGGATGTCGCCCCAGAAGACGCGATACTCGCCCAGGCGCGGAGCGGTCCGGCCCTGAGCCAGCGCGGTCAGCCCGGGGTAGAAGTTGCTGTGGAAGCGCACGTTATTGCCCTGGTCCAGCTTGAACCAGCGCGTCGAGGGCGCGCGGTTGAAGGCGCGCACGGTGATCGTGGCCGCTTGCCCGGCGTGCAGGCGGGCGCGCGGCACGCGCACGAACAGTAACCCGAACGACGCGAAAGACTCCTCGCGCAACACCGCGTCCAGGATGAGCGATTGGCCGGGCGGGGCGGTCTCCAGCCGGTGCATGTCGTAATGCACGGTCCCGGCGGTGGTCTGCCAGGTTTCGCTGTTCTTGACCACGCGCAGCGACGCCACGAAGCTCTCATCCACGAAGAGGTCGAAGCGCCCGGTGGGCTGGGGGAGGGCCGAGCCGTTGCCCAGGCCGATGGACAGCAGAAAGACGACATCGGGCGCGTTGCCCGCGGGCACGGGCGCCGTGGCCCAGCGCAGGTAGCCGCCGGTCGCGGCCTGGTTCAGATACCAGGCTTCGTAGGGTGTGAACTCGCCGAAAGAGGCGACCCGGCGGGTGTTGTGCTGCACGCCCGCGGCGGCAAGGACCGTTTGGCAGCCGTTGACGAGCGTGTAGCCATAAGTCTGCTCGACCCAGCGCGCAGCTTCCTCCATGGTCCGGCGCCGGCCGGACTGCGGATCAAAGGGGTAATCGGGCATAGCTCATCCTCGGATCTTTTTCCGCGGTGGCGCCAGGCCGGCTGATGAAGGTGCGCCGTCGCCACTTGCAGAGTAACAAAGCGTGCGGTGGCCGGTTACAGCATAAGGTCGGCCACGCGCCGCGATCTACCCCGCAGTAGTACCCATGTGCCGGGCATAGCTCGGCTATAATGCCGAGTTTACGCCTATCTATTGACAAGGATCGGGAAGCTGTGCTATATTGACTTTGTTAGTCCATCGGACTAACAAAGTCCGCACGGACGAGGGAGCCATGAGATCGCAGCTACTAAAAGCCACCCAGCAGCAGACGAAAACCTATAACAGCCAACTGGTGCTGAAGACCATCTATGAACGCGGCCCGATTAGCCGGGCGGAGGTCGCCCGGCTGACGCAGCTCACCCGGACGACCGTATCCGATCTGGTCACGGAGTTCCAGGAGCAGGGGCTGGTCGAGGAGGTGGGGTATGGGCCGTCGGTGGGCGGGCGCTCGCCGATCCTGCTCAGCGTGGTGGCCGATTCGCGGCATCTCATCGGCATCGACCTGGCGAACGACCAGTTTTGCGGCGCGGTGGTCAATTTGCGTAACGCGATCCTGCACATGGCGAGCGTGCCCATCGAGAGCCGAGGCGGCGAAAACGCGCTGGAGCGGGTGTATGAACTGCTGGATCGCCTGATCGCCGGCGCGGACAGGCCGCTGCTGGGTATCGGCATCGGCACGCCTGGTCTGGTCGATATCCCGAACGGCGTGGTGCTGCGCGCTGTCAACCTGGAGTGGCGCGATCTGCCGCTTGGCCGCCTCTTGCAGGACCGCTATAAGCTGCCGGTGTACATCGGCAACGACAGCCAGCTTGCCGCCCTGGCCCAGTACATGTTCGGCACCCAGCAGCATGACGGCAATCTAGTCGTCATCAAGACGGGGCACGGGATCGGGGCCGGGCTGGTGCTCAAC
>JAICKM010001049.1 GCA_025927935.1 Chloroflexia bacterium
ACGGCCCCGATGGCGAGACCGGCGGCGCTCAGCGCGCGCTGGGCGCCGGCAGGCTCCATCGCGCGCCCGCCGCCCTGCTCCTTGAAGCGCACCACGATCTCGCCCGGCACGGCTTCGCCCGCATCGCTTGGGGCGGGCGTGGGCGTGGTCGCGAAACCGCCGGTCGGTGCCGTGGCCTGGGCCGCGGGTTGCGCGCCGGTGGACGGCGCCGGTGCGGCCAGGGAGGCGGCGCCGCCGCAGAGGATGGCGGCCAATAGGCCGGTAATCAGCCCGCGTGCCACGCGCGGGTGGGTGCCTGGGTAGCGCATTGCTGGTCTCCTGGGCCGGGGCCGGCGCGTCGTCACCGCGCGGAGGCCGGCGGCTACCGGCTGAGCGTTTCGCTGGGCCATAACTCCGGCTGGAACGCCTCCGCCGGGATCAATTGCTGCGTGCCGCCCGGCGGTGTCCAGAATAGAAAACAGGGTTCGCGCCAGCCCGGCGCGATGTCCTGGAATCGGAAAGTGTGCGGCCCGGCGGCCAACGTGACGGTTCCCTGGTAGAGCGGCACATTGAGCGTGCTGCGCCCGGCGGGTGCCCAGGTCACGGGGGCGCCGTCGATCCACAGTCCCGGCTCACCGCCAATATCGACCGTGAAGGTGTAGCGCCCGCTCTGCGGCGCCTGCAAGGTGCCGCGCCACTCGCCCACAAACGGCCCCGTGTCCGCGAACGGCGTATAGAAATGGAACCAGTTCACGCCCGGTTCCTCACGCATCAGGCCCACCGGCCCCACCGGATCGCTGCCTCGGCGGTAGATCGCCGTGACGCCGTGCGCGCCCAGCGCCGGACTCAGCAGCGCCACCGCGGGCACCGGCGTCTCGCGGGCCGGTGGCGCATCCGCCGCGCCGGGCGCCGTCCAGAGCAGCCGGGTCAGCCCGGCGGCCTGGTTCACCGTCGCCGTGAGGGTGAACGGGTAGCGCCCGGCGATCAGGAAAGTGTTCTCCCCCGCGGGATCGATCTCCCGCCCGGCCAGCGCCAGGTGTACGCCATCCGGCGGCCCGGCGCTCTGATCCACGCGCACATGATATACCGCCGAGGCCGGTGGGCGCAAGGCCCCCCGCCAGGTGACTTGCAAGGGCAGTTGCGCGCCCGGCGGCACGGCCTGGCCCCAATCCACGTCGATGCCCGTGGTGCTGGTCATCACGGTCTGTGCGCCCGACGCGTCGCGGATGGTCACGTCCACATGGTATGGCGCGTCACGGTCGGTGGGCGGGATGGTGACGGCGAAGAAGAGGGCGTTGCCGCCCTGCGGCCCGGTCACGCTCTCGATTCGAGCATGGGGATAGAGCGTGTGCAGCCAGTCGAGCGCGCCGCTGTCGCGGTTGTTCAGGAAGAGCATCGCCGGGCGGCCCGGCTCGCCCGGCGGGAGCGGCGTTTCATGCAGCCCGCTGAACACCGTGCCGATGCGGCCCCCGGCGAGATATTCGATGGTCGCCTGCTCGTACAGCCCGCGTGAGAGATAATAGTCGGTGCCCGGCCCCTGTGCGGCGGTCATCTCGTAGACCAGCAGGGCGGGCGTCGAGAACTCCTTGTAGACCGCCGGATTCGGCTCCTGCACGAAGAAATAGCGCCGGTAGTTCAGGCCAAAAACCACCAGCAGCACGCCGAGGACCGCGAGTGCCCCGGCCCCCAGCCGGACAGGTGATCGCCAGGTGACGCGGTCGAGCGCGGCCCACCAGGCGGCGAGGGGCAGCGCGGCCAGCAAGGCGACCATGCTGGTGTCGCCCAGCGTGCGCAGCGCCTGCGGCGTGTCGGTCGGATTGGACAGTACGCCGCCCGCCAGCAGCACGAAC
>JAICKM010000727.1 GCA_025927935.1 Chloroflexia bacterium
ACCGCGCGGACTATCTGGCCTATGAATGGCGGCGATGGAAACGTTACAGCATTGTCAGAGGCGCGGCGCCCCCCTGCCGCGAACCGCGGCGGGCCGCCACCGGCCACCTTACCGCTCTGCAAGAAATGGGGCGCCGCCCGCTCAAGAGGCGCTGTCTGTTGCGCCGGGCGCGCCTCCCACGATCAGCGTGCCGCAGTTCATTTCGGGCGCCGGATGCAGGTGCATGATGTCCAGGATGGTCGGCGTCACGTCGCACAGACGACCGGGCCGCAGGCGCACCTGGCGCAAGGGCGAGTCTTCCGGAGCCACCAGGATGAAAGGCACTGGATTGAGCGTGTGGTAGGTGTGCGGCTCGCCCGTCTCGTAGTCTTCCAGTTGCTCGCAGTTGCCATGGTCGGCGGTGATCAGCGCCACGCCGCCCGCGGCCAGCACGGCGGGCACCACCCGGCTCAGGCAGGCGTCCACGGTCTCGACCGCTTTAATCGCCGCGCTCAGTTTGCCGCTGTGGCCGACCATATCGCCGTTGGCGTAGTTCACAATGATGAAATCATACACCCCGCTGGCGATGCGCTCCAGCAGCGCATCGGTCAGCGGGATAGCCGACATCTCCGGCTGGAGGTCGTAGGTCGCCACCTTGGGCGAGGGGATCATCAGCCGGTCTTCCCCCGGATACGGCTCCTCGCGCCGCCCGTTGAAGAAGAAGGTGACATGGGCGTACTTCTCGGTCTCCGCCGAATGGTACTGGCGCAACCCGTGGTCGCTGAGCACCTTCGCCAGCGGTTCCTCGACCTCCATCGGGTCGTAGGCGACGTGCACGGGCAGCCCTTCTTCGTAGCGGGTCAGCGTGGCATAGTACAGATCCTGCAACTGGCGGCCCCGGTCGAAGCGGTCGAAATCGTCGAGCACGATGGCCTTGGTCAGTTCGCGGCCCCGGTCGCCGCGGAAATTGAAGTAGATCACGGCATCGCCGTCGCTCAGGCGGGGCGCGGGTTCCGGCCCGTCGATAATGGTGGGCACGATAAACTCGTCGGTCACGCCGTTGTCGTAGGAAAGCTGGAAGGCGGTCAGGGGCGTATCCGCGTGGTTGCCCTCGCCCTTGACGATGGCATCATACGCTTTCTGCACGCGGTCCCAGCGGTTGTCGCGGTCCATGGCGTAGTAGCGTCCGCTGACCGTGCCCACGCGCCCCACCCCGATGGTGTCCATGCGCTCCAGCACGCTCTTCATGAAGCCCAGCCCGCTCTGGGGCGGCGTGTCGCGCCCGTCGGTGAACGCCTGGTAGACCACGCGCTCGATACCCCGGCGCTTCGCCATCTCCAGCAAGGCATACAGGTGCGCCCAATGGCTGTGCACTCCCCCCGGCCCCAGCAGACCAAACAGGTGCAGCGTGCTGTTGCGCGCCTTCACATGGTCACAGGCGCCGGCCAGGACCGGGTTCTCGTAAAACGAGCCGTCGGCGATGGCCCGGTCGAGCCGCGTCAGTTCCTGGTAGACGACGAACCCGGCGCCCATGTTCTGGTGCCCCACCTCAGAGTTGCCCATCTGCCCATCGGGCAGGCCGACATCCTGCTGCGAGGCGTCGAGCGCGGTGTTCGGGCAGGTGGCATAGAGCCGATCCAGCGTCGGGGTGGCCGCCTGCGCCACGGCGTTGGCGCGCGGGTTCGGGTTGATGCCCCAGCCATCCATGATAATCAACACGACAGGTTTTGGTACAGCCATGATCTTCCGTCTCCTTATGATTGTCCGCGATTCGAGACCGGCCCGGCACCAGCGGCCCGCCTGGCCTCTCCCGCGATTATACCAGCAACGCACGTGCCGGTGCAGCACGCTCCATTATAGCCCGCACCGGTAAGCAGCCCGGTGTACATGCGTGACAGCCGCGTTACGATCCGGCGATGGCTGTCCGGCGGCTCAAGCCGCGGGCTAGCGGTAGCCCGCCCGTTGGCGGGCCGGGCGATTCCGCGTATTGGCGTGCCGTGCTCGTTGGTGCTATACTCCTGGCAAGTAAGCGGACTCATAGTGCAGGCAGAGGTAAGAGGCATATGGTAAGTGGAAAACGCGAGATCCTGGTCCTGAACGCCGGCTCCAGCAGCCTCAAGCTCGGCCTCTTTGACTGGGAGACCGAGGCGCAACTGGCCGATAAAGGCGTCGATTGGAGCCACGGCCACGAGGGCGGCGTCAGCACGCACGGTGATGCTCTGCGCTTCCTGTTGCAGGAATACGACCTGGGGGCCGTGGCCGCCGTGGGCCACCGGGTCGTCCACGGGGGCACGCGCTACCAGCAAGCGGTGCGCATCGACGCCGACGTGAAGGCGGCTATCGGCGAACTGGTGAAGCTGGCGCCGTTGCACAACCCCGCCGCGTTGCAGGGCATCGAGGCGGTGGAAGATCTGCTACCCGGCGTACCCCAGGTCGCCGCGTTCGACACGGCGTTCCACAGCACCATGCCGCCCACCGGCTACCTCTATGCCGTGCCCTGGCAGTGGACCGAGGAGTGGGGCATCCGCCGCTTCGGCTTCCACGGCCTCAGCCACGCCTACTGCAGCGGGCGCGCGCTCGAAATGCTGGGGCGCCCAGCCCAGGGCAGCCGCATCGTCACCTGCCACCTGGGCAACGGCTGCTCGCTGGCCGCTGTGCAGGATGGCCGGTCCGTGGCGACGACTATGGGCTTCACCCCGCTCGAAGGACTGATGATGGGCACGCGCTCCGGCTCCATCGACCCAGGGCTGCTGATCCACCTGCTGGCCCACAACTACGTCGATGTGCCGGGGCTGGACCAGGCGCTCAACCACGAGTCGGGGCTGAAAGGCGTCTCCGGTCTGTCGGGCGATATGCGCGACATCCAGGCGGCCGTCGGGCGGGGAGAAGCGCGTGCGCAGCAGGCTTTCGCGCTCTACAATGCCCGCATCCGCGAGGGCATCGCGGCGATGGTGGCGGCCATGAACGGGGTGGACGCGCTCGTATTTACCGCCGGGGTGGGCGAACACTCGGCGGAGGTGCGCGCGGCGGTCGCCGGGGCGCTGGGCTGGATGGGTGTCGCCCTGGACCAAGCGGCCAACGTCACGGCCCAGCCCGATACCGACATTGCCACCGCAGACTCGCGGGTGCGCGTGCTGGTCATCCACACCCGCGAAGAACTGGTGGTCGCCCGCGACACCCGCCAGGTGTTGGAATCGGCCAACGGATAATCAGGCTGATAGGCCGCGAAGATCTTGCGTGTAGGGGCCGGTTTCAGACCGGCCCCGCCGGCCCGGCACAAAGGAGCCATAGCCCATGACCACGACAGCGAACGGCGACCCCACGGGCGCAAGCAAAAGCGCTTTTTACGACGAAGTCAATCGCTTTGTCGGCTGGTATCTGGCTGAAAACCCGGTCATGGCGACCGAAATGGGCCTGCACGCCTACGACAACCGCCTGGCGGATACCTCGCCGGAGGGGCTGGCCCGTGTGCGCCTGGGGCTGGAACAGTTCCTGGATCGCCTGCCGCGCTACCGGCCCGACGGCGACGTGGACTGGGAAATCGACTACCGGCTGATGGCGGCGATGGCCGGGGGGCGGCTGCGCGCGCTCGATAGGCGCGACCTGGCCCACCGCAGCCCCGATTTCTACGCCGCCGA
>JAICKM010000336.1 GCA_025927935.1 Chloroflexia bacterium
ACCGGCGGCGCCAGGGTAGCGCGCGGTCGGGTTCGCGCATCGGCGCACAGATTTCATCGGCCAGCAGACTCAGCAACTCCTGCTTGTTGCGCACATGCCAGTATAAGGATGCCGCCTTGATGCCCAGCTTTTGCGCCAGGCTGCGCATTGTGAGGCCGTCAAACCCTCCCTCATCCAGCAGGCCAAGCGCGGCCTGGACGATCTGCCGCTGATCAAGGGCCGGTTCGGCCTGGGGTTTCGGGCCGGTAACGATGCGAGTTCGCAATTTCATCCGTTGGTACTCTCCCGCGGGCAGCCGTCGGGCCGCCTACCCGCCTGTTGGCGCCTCACAAATGGGCATTACCTCTTGACAGTATACCAGAGCTGTGCTAAACTAACAACGTTACCCATAAACTAACAACGTTAGTTTAGCAGATCAGTGATCCATGCTAAATATAAAGGAGCATCAGAATGGCGACTACAACTGCAAAGGGCGCTCAGGGCACAGCCACGAATGGTTTCCCGGCGAACCTGGAGACAGCGCATGCAGACTATGTAACCGGCTCTGTAACCTCGAAAGACGGCACATCCATCAGTTACCGCCGGCTCGGCCATGGACCGGGGGTGGTGATGCTGCATGGCTCCATGGAGTCATCCCAGAGCCACATGCAACTAGCCCAGGCGCTGGCCGATGCCTTCACCGTCTACCTGCCCGACCGCCGTGGTCATAACCTGCCCGGTCCGTTCCGCAAAGATTACCGCATGCAGAAGGAGGTGGACGATGTGGATGCTCTGCTCACACAAACGGGCACCCACAATGTCTTCGGGGTCAGCTCGGGAGGGATCATCTGTCTCCAGTCCGCGCTCACCCTGCCTGCCGTGCACAAAGTCGCCCTCTATGAACCCGCCCTGATCGTTAACGGGTCGATATCGATGGCGTTTTTGCCACGCTATAACCGGGAGATTACCCAGGGCAAAATGGCCGCGGCGCTCGTTACCGCCATGCAGGGGGCGCAGTTGGGGCCGGCCATCTTCAACGTCATCCCCCGCCCGCTGCTCGAATTCCTTACCACCAGGGCCATGCAAAGCGAGAATAAGACAGCCAGGCCCGGCGATGTCACGATGCGCATACTGGCGCCGACGCTGCACTATGACTTTGAGCTGGTCGCCGAGATGGCGGAGACGCTGGAGACCTTCAAGGCTGTGCGCGCCGAGGTGCTGTTGCTCGGCGGGAGCAAAAGCCCGGTGTGGTTGAAGGCTGCCCTGGACGCACTGATGACGGTTTTGCCCCATGTCAAACGTGTGGAGTTCCCCGGACTCGATCATGGGGCTTCGAGCGATCCCAGTAGCACCAATCGAGGGGGTCAGCCGGCGGTCGTGGCCCAGGAACTGCGCCGGTTTTTTGCCTGACCAAGTGTCTATCAGGGCGCCAATGGGTTATGGTTCCGCCGCGCCAAGTTAGCGCGGCGGAACCGCGCCATACGGATCCACTTGTGATGTCACTCAGGGCGAGCGGACCGCAGTACTGTCGATTTGCGCGCTTTCTGTTTGTCGTAAGATGTAGAGGGACACCGAGCCGGTTGCGGTCACCCTGCGGCGATGCCTGTTTGTATCGTACAAGAAAGCGGAGGTATGGGGGAATGAAGTATGTCCTTTTGTTCTGTGGGACCCGTGAGCAGCAGCAAGCCTGGGAGAATATGACTGAGGACGCCCGCGCTCGCCAATATGAGCAAGTGGGCCGCTGGTTTGCGGAGAATCGGGCGAAACTGGGCGCGAGCAACCAGCTCCAACCGCCCCAAACGGCGACGACCGTGCGCTTCCAGGACGCCGGAGAGCCGCTCGTCCATGACGGCGCCTTCATCGAAGGCAACGAGGTCATCGGCGGCTATGTCGAGATCACGGTGGCCGATCTCGATGAGGCGTTGCGGATGGCGAAAACCTGGCCGGCGCGGGGGACCGTCGAGATCCGCCCGGTGATGGAATGACGGGTGCGCCCGCGGCGCATGCGGCCGTGGCTGCTGTCTTCCGCGAGGAGGCGGGGCGGCTCACCGCAGCCCTGGTCCGCATCCTGGGCGACTTCGACGTGGCCGAGGAACTCGTCCAGGATGCGTTGCTGGCGGCGCTGGAGCGCTGGCCGGTGGACGGCATCCCCGCGCGGCCTGGTGCCTGGCTGCTGACGGTGGCTCGGCGGCGTGCCCTCAATCAACTGCGCCGCGACGCGTGCTATCGGACTAAGCTGGCCCAACTGGCGCAGCCGGTGCCCCGCGAACCCGACGACCGGCTGCGCCTGATCTTCACCTGCTGCCACCCGGCACTCTCTCGCGCGGCGCAGGTCGCGCTCACGTTGCGCGCCGTCTGTGGCTTCACCACCGGGGAGATCGCCCACGCGTTCCTCGCCTCGGAGGCCGCCGTGGCCCAGCGCATCGTGCGGGCGCGCCGCAAGATCGTCGCGGCGGGCATCCCCTTCCGCATGCCGGACGACGACGAGTTGGAGGGAAGGCTGGGCGAAGTGCTGGCGGTGCTCTACCTGATGTTCACCGAGGGCTACCTGACCAGCGGCGGGCCGGTCGCGACCCGGCGCGATCTCGCGGAGGACGCCGCGTGGTTGGCGGCGCTGGTCGTCCGGCTCCTGCCGGCGGAGCCGGAGCCACTGGGGTTGCTCGCCCTCATGCGCCTGCATCTGGCCCGTGGCGCGGCCCGATTCACCGGCGATGGACAGTTGATCCTGCTGGCCGATCAGAATCGCGCGCTGTGGGACCTGGCGCAGATCGCCGGGGGGATCGCCCTGATCGAGCAGGCCGCGGCGCTACAGCGGCCAGGGCCGTACCAGGTGGAGGCGGCGATTGCGGCTTGCCATGCCGAGGCCCCCTCGTGGGCCGCGACCGACTGGCCGCAGATCCTGCTGCTCTACGACCTGCTGCTGAATCTGCGCCCCTCGCCGGTGGTGCGCCTCAACCGTGCGGTGGCCCTGCGGCAGGTGGCCGGGCCGCAAGCGGCGCTGGACGAGGTGAACGCCCTCGGCGACGCTCTGGATCACTACCATCTCTTCCACGCCATTCGCGGCGAGTTGCTGCTGGACCTGGGCCGGCGCGAGCAAGCCCGCGCGGCGGACCTGCGGGCGCTGGCGCTGACGCACAACCATGCCGAACAGACCCTGCTTACCCGGCGGCTGCTGGAGTGGTGAACGGCGCCCGGCGAATGAATAGAACGATGCGCCGGATCCGGCGCATCGCTCATAGGAGCTTGCAGCTAGCGGTGGTTGCTTATCTCCGGGCAGGCGGGGCGCAGTTAGGGAAGAAGGTGTTGACCACGATCTTCGCTGCCTGACCTCTGGTCACATTGGTGGCGGGCCTGTATGTGCCGTCCGCATAACCGCTTACCACGCCATGCAGAGTGATTCGCTCGATGTACACCCAGAAGGGATGCGCTAGCGGGACATCCGAGAACGTCTGCCGCGCCGGCGGTATAGAGTCGTTGTACCCGGCCGCAAGGGCGTCGATCTTGGCGATCTGGCCCCTGGTCACATCGGCGGCGGGTCGGTACGTGCTGTCCGCGTAGCCGCTGACCACCCCATGCAGGGCTGCCCGCTCGATATACAGCCAGAAGGGATAGGCAGACGGCACATCGGTGAAGGTCTGCCGGTTAGCGGGTATCGCGTCGGTGTACGGGGCCGAGTTAGCGATGAGCTTGGCAACCTGCCCCCTGGTCACGTTGCTGTTCGGGCGGAAAGTACCATCTGCGTACCCGCTGATAATTTGCCGGCACGCCAGGCACTGGATGTACGTGTAGAACGGCGCGCCTTGCTGCACGTCGCTGAACGATATTGTACACGCGGTGGGCGTTGGGGTCGGGGCGCAATCGGGCAGCTGGGTGGTCACTTCGGTGGTGTCGAGGCTGTCGGGGCCGAAGGCATAGCCGCCGAGGGCCACGACATAGTTGCCTACCGTCGCGGCGCCCAGCCCGTAGCGCGCCACGTTGAGCGATGGCCCCTCACTGAAGGCGTGGGTGCTGGGATCGAAGATTTGCGTGGCGTAGGTGACACTGCCCCGCTGGCCGCCAATCACCCAGACGCGACCATGGACCGCCGTGCCGCCGGAAACCCAGACGTTGTTGGGCAGGTGGGCATCCAGCAGGGTCCAGAAGTCGTGGGCGATGTCATAATCGTACACTGTGTTCAGGGTGGGCGCGAGCCGGGTCCGCCCCCCAATCACGTACAGGTGCCCATCCACTACGGCAGAGGCGGCGTAGCTTAAGGGAATCGGGATCGGCAACTTGATCAGCCAGGTGTTCTGTGCAATATCGTACTCCCACGTATCGTTCTGGCTGTTGCTTGGATCGGAGGGGTCCGTGCCGCCGACCAAGTAGATCTTGCCGTTGTAGTAGCCCCCCCCGGCAAAGCGGCTGCGCGGATTAGGCATGGGCGCCCCGCTCGACCAGGTGCCGGTCGTGATGTCGTAAATCCGCGTGAGATTCAAAGCGTGGGTGATCACATCGGTGCCGCCGAAGGCGTAGAGCTTGTTGGTGGCCGGGGCATAAACGAGCGCTAGGCCGTTGGCGGCGTCCGGCATCGGGGCCAGAGTGGTCCAGTTATCGGTGGCAGGGTTGTAGCGGGCCAGTTGATCATGCATCGTGCCGTCGCTGCCACCTGCCGCGTAGACGTAGGTTCCGTCGCTGGCGACGCCGGCTAAGAACGACACCGTCGGCATGGGGCTGGCGACCGCCCAGGGCTGAAGTATGGCACCTCCGCCGCAGGTTGGGGTGCCGGTAGCGGGTGGGGGCGTCGGGCTCGGCGTAACGGTTTCCGCGCACACTGTCGGCAGGTTTGACACTTCGGTGACATCGAGGCTGAAGTCGCCGCTCGGATTGCCGCCGTTAAAGCCGCCCGCGGCCACGACCGTGTGCCCGACCGCAGCGACACCGAGCGACGAACGCGCCAGGTTTAGGAAGGGACCCCAGGTGACGCTGCGTGTCGCCGGGTCGAAGATCTGGCTGAGGCCGAGCGGTACGTGCGGCACCAGTTCGGTGGCCTGGCGGGCGCGGGTCGTCTGGTAGGGGCCGGCTGGGTTAATGAAGTCTTCGCCGCCCACGACCCAGATGCGCCCATCGGTGACGGTTACACCCGCCAGGTAGACCGGGTTGCGCAGCGAAGTCGTTACGGTGGTCCAGGTATCCGCCGCGATATTGTAGTCGTAAATGGTGCCTACTACCGTGTTCGTGCTATCCGACCCGCCGAGCACGTAGAGATGGCCGTTCACGACGCCTGAGGCCGCGCCGGACAGCGCCTGGGGCATCATGGTACCGGTCATCCAGGTGCCTGCGGCAATGTCGTAGAGCCAGGTTTGACGCTGCGCCGTGGCGCCGTCACAGGTGAGGGCCCCGCCCGCGAGGACGATCTTGCCGTTCCAGTAGCCTGCGCCCGCGAACCCCAGGCGCGGCGCGGGCAGATCCGCGCCGGCAGACCAGGTATCGCTGGCGATATCATAGATCTGGGTGAGTGACTGGGCGTTGCAGTTATTATCGGCGTCACCGAACAAGTAGAGCTTATTGTTGGTGGGTACATAGACCAGCGGGGCCAGCGAAACCGGAGTCGGGACGGGCGCGAGGGTGCCCCACCGATCCTGGGCAGGATCGTAACGGGCGAGCTGGTCAATGTTTATTCCGGACCAGTTGTCGAAGCCGCTGGCCGAGTAGGCAAAGTGGCCGTCGCTAGCGAAGCCGGCGTCCAAAGCGGGGGCGGGCATGTGTTGCGCCAACTGGAATGGGCCGGGCTGGCCGCCGACCACACAGGTCGGGCTTGCGGTGCTGGTGGTGGCCGGGGCCTCTTGTTGCGGGTTGCTGAGGCGCCCGGCATCGGGCCCACCAAGCTGGTGCATCTGCGCTTGCGCGGCCACGGGGGATGATCCGCCGGAGAGGAGGCCGATGAGAACTACCCCTCCACACAGAACCAAACCGAGCAGCAGGGCTCCCAGCGCCGGCTTCCGGCTGAATGGCCCCTTTACTCTTTCGCTCATCCGTGTTCTCCTTTCCTTCCTTCAGCGGATCCACGTGAGAGAGCAACCCGTCTCTTTGCTCTCCAATACTGCTAATGTCGCATTGCGAGCCGCCACCTCGGCGATCACCATTAGCCACTGTTAGCTTAAGAGCCGCGTTGTGAAGTGGCCGCCTCCCTCGGAAGCCACATCAATCGCAAAGAAGTGAAAGCTGAGGCATGGTGGACGTAATGCAGCCATTATCGCAAGGTCCGCCGCCGGGCGTACAGGGTTTTGTGATATAATAGGTCACACAGTTATTCGTACAAATACTCATACAGCCTCAGAATTACACCCTGTTTGCCCCTGATATTAGTGGAAAGTTAAAGCATGATGGCGGATCGGGAGTCCTTCAAGGCGTGGTTTAAGCAGCGCCGCAAAGCCCTCGACCTCACCCAGGGCGAGCTTGCCCAGCAGGCAGGCTGCTCGATCTATACGGTGCAGCGGATCGAGGAGGGCGTGTTGCGCCCGTCGCGGCAGTTAGGGGAACTGCTGGCCGCCGCGCTGGCCATCCCACAGGAGGAGCGCGCGGCTTTCGTGCGCTGGGCCAGGACGGGGGAGGAACCAGCCGTGCTGGCCGGAGTTAGCGTTGCCCTGGCCGATGCTACAGCCTCCACCGCGACACCTGCGGGTAATGGGCGCATCGATCCCGCCTTATCTCCCTCGCCCGTCGTCCTGGATGTGCCGGCGAACCCATATAGGGGCTTGCGCGCCTTCCAGGAGGCCGACGCGCCCTATTTCTTCGGCCGCGAATCGCTCACTCGGCAATTGCAGGCGCGCCTGGTCGAAGAGGACGCGCTGGCCCGCTTCCTGGCGGTGGTCGGGCCATCGGGTAGCGGCAAATCGAGTGTGGTGCGGGCGGGGTTGGTGCCCGCCTTGCGCCGGCACCTGCTGCCGGGCGGGCTATCCCCGGTGGTGGCCGATCTGGTGCCGGGCACGCACCCGCTGGAAGAATTGGAAGCCGCCTTGCTGCGGGTCGCCGCCAATCCGCCGGCCAGCCTGATGGAACAGTTGCGCGCCGACGAGCGCGGACTGGCGCGCGCCGTCAAGCGCGTGCTGCCCGGGGACGACGGGACCGAACTGGTGCTGGTGATCGACCAGTTCGAGGAGTTGTTTACCCTCGTCGGCGACGAGGAGGTGCGCCAGGATTTTATCGACAGCCTGTTCAGCGCCATCGCCGATCCGCGCAGCCGCTTGCGGGTGGTGATTACGCTGCGCGCCGACTTTTACGATCGCCCCCTGTTGTATCTGCCCTCCAGCGAACTGCTGGGCCGGCGCAGCGAGGTGGTGGGGCCGCTCACGGCCCAGGAGATCTACGCGGCAATCACCGGCCCCGCCGAGCGGGCCGGGCTGGAGTTGGAGAGTCGCCTGGTCCCCACGATCCTCCAGGACGTGGGCGAGCAGCCGGGCACGCTGCCGCTGCTGCAATACGCCCTCACCGAACTGTACGAGCGGCGCGACGGGCACCGGCTGACGCTGGC